>CAYTIP010000001.1:0-22006 GCA_964437805.1 uncultured Gammaproteobacteria bacterium
GACAGGACGGATATCGTCGAAACAATTTCGATAACCAATCCCGATATCGAAGCGTTGGTTTTTGAGCTTACGAATACCAATTATCGGGTACGGATTGCCCCATCCCAAACATGGGAAATCATTCTGTCGGATGCAATACAAATGCAGATTGTCAGTACGGTTAAATCCGGTGCGGACGCACCTCTGCCTGTCGTTGAGGAGCAACACCTGTATCCGTCTGACACGGGACACGCTATCCGGTTCCTTCTTCCCAAACGCGTGCGCACCGAAGGCGGATTTGCACCCCTCGTCCTCGAGCGCCGGTATATCCGCAAAGGAATTACCCAGACATCCGTTGAAGAGCGTATCCGGATGTTTACGGGATCCGACGATACCGTACCCTGGAGCACCACAGGACCGTTTGTTGACCGGGTTATACCCACTGCTTCCTCAACTGCCATTCTCCACGAGGTGGAGGGGGACACATACACGACCAGTGATGACCACATTGATCTTCAGCCCTATTTAGGGGGCGAGCCACTCACGGCGCTGTCCTGTCATGGGGATTCGTGTGCGGCAGTCAGAAATGATACGGTCTATCCGTTTCTGTTCACGGATCTGAAAGCCGCATCTGATGCCGCGCAGTTCTTCGGGACGCTGCAGCCGTACCGGTTAACCCACGCGCCGGTTGGGGAGATTGCATTGGGCGGCGATGCCTTGTTCTATACGTCCGCCCAGGCGCCGATGGGCGGCGTGTACCGGCGAAGCAAGAACGGAACGGAAGAGCGGATTTCGGACGTACTCTCGTTTCCCAGCCATCTGTCGGTGACGCCGGACGGCACGGGAATTGCCTATTGGGCAGAAGGGAAGATCCACGTATTGGTGAAAGGAACGAGCGGTACGACGGTGCCGCTTGATGATGAACCGGTTGATGTGGCAATCGGACCGGATTACTCGGTGTACTGCATCCTCCCGGTGCTATCTGCACAAACCCGGATGATCGTGCGGATATCGCTGGGGCTATCCGCTGAAGTGCTACCGGGGAAAACAGGCAAGATCACAGCACTCCTGGCCCATTCGGACGGGCTCGGGGTTGCCATGAACATGACGGACCTCGGGGTGTATATGCAGATTCCGTGGAATAAACTCGAGTGGATTCCGCTGGTCTGGGATTCTTCTTTATGAAACAACGCGCACTCACTGTCGGCAGGGTAGTCTGGCTGTTTCTGCTTTTCGTCGGGTGGTTTCGTTTGCCCGTTGGGACGGTATATGCCGAGTATGCGTATACCTGTTCGGATTCAACGGTGACCGTAGGGACAGAAGTGACTTCGCACACCTTTTCCCATCTTACGGACGGCGCGGCTGCAAATACCGGAGGCTATTACCGCGTAATCGGAGCGTCCAATGGATTGGAAGCGACACTTACCTTCGATCGGGTAACGCTTCATAGCGCAAATTTATTACTCATTAATTTTAGCGGGTACCTTTCCAGCGCTCTCCCAACTGGATATCAGGTGCAGATTTTCGACTATACCGACAATGTTTGGCGGAATATGGTTCCGCACAACGGCGTCCTGAATAATACAACTGCCCCGACTACGGGATATTCCACGTACCAGTTTGGGATTTACGACGGGTACTGGGCGTCCAACGGAACCACGAGAATTACGACGGAGCTCACGCATTTCGTATCCAACAATGCGGCCAAAATCCGATTCGTGACGACGGATAACGCTGCCAACATCGAGCTTCGGATCGATTATCTTTCCATCGAACCGACCATCGACCATCAGTACAATGCATCCGGGATGACGGTTGACCAGGGATCGATTTCTTCCAATACCTACGCGGATACCCTCACGGACGATAACACCACCAACTTGGTCTTTTCCAGCGGGACGACCGAAGCCAAATTCATTATATCCAATGTGGCGGCGCCGTACGTGGGAGCAAATACCGTTCTTGTGGAAGCCGGGGTATCCGTATCATCCAATGCCTATGACGTCTACATCCGTGATTTTACCGGTGCCGGTTCCTGGACCAGACTCTCCAGCGTATCCCTGAGCAATTCAGCAGATACGACCCAGTATTTTGCGACCGACAGAGCCACCCCAGTCACGAATTTCGTTTCATCCGGCAATGAGATGTGGATCAGGGTGTTGAGTACGGGAGGGGTGCTCACGGTGGACTACATTCAGGCTACCATCGGATCCGTCGTCAGTTCAATGGGAAATTATGTCGGTGCCGTTACCCGCGGCACGACCAAAGGAGACAGTAATACCGACGCCAATACCGCAAATCTTGATACGTCCAAAACCACGCCCGACTCCTGGAAACTGTATACGACGACAGCGGATACGCGTACTACGTCGGAATATTACGGGGATTGTTCCGGTACGGTCACCAATTCCTGTCTAGGGACCAATGTGAAGGTACCGGTTACCGTCCCTTCCAGTGTCACGCTTACCGGCGTCCATACGGCCATGCGGTTTCTCACTAGTGCTACAGGGTTGCGTATGGCTATCGGCGTGAGGAACGACCAGATGGGGAACATCGATCTTAATACCACATATCTTGCTCCAGCTGCCCAAACCATGTATATGAGAAACCTTTCGTATCCAATTCCTCCTGGAGTCAACGGAACGCTCATAAATAAGCTGATTCAGCCGCATCAGCTGGTGGACACTGTGAACAACTGGATAGAGCTGTACGGCAGAAACAGCGCATCGGTGAACACGACGGAATACTATATGAATTGGGATTTCGCCTTTGCTTCCATCCGATACATCGACGCAGGAAATACCGTGAAAACCCAATTCACCGCCAGATCCGGAGGGACGACCTTGGGGCAGAATAGCGCATCGAACCCCAAGTTCCTCCTTTCCGATGACGCTGCGTATTGGGTGCTCAATCCGGACGTGACCAACGGCATCGATGCTACCGCGACGGTATCCGGCGTCCAGAAGCCGACGGGCGCAAATAAACTTCTTCTCACGACCAACCAGAAGTTTTCGGTCGGATCCACGAATTATGACGTCTATCTGTACGATTTTACGAATTCCCTGTTCAGGAAGATTACCCCACACGAAGGGAAATGGATTACCGGCGGAACGGACGCGTATGGACAGGTGGAGATTTATAATGGGTATTTTTCGAACGGTTCGGATGTGCCCGTCGATACTCCAATCGATAACTTCATCAGTCCCACCAATGAGGTGTGGATCAGAATTACGTCAACCAGCACGACCTCCATTCTTTCGTGGGATTGGGTGTCGGTAGAGTTTGCCAAGGACCCCGTCTATTACCCGGCAGATTCAACGGTCAATAACAGCGGTACGATCGGGACAACGGAGTACAACGATACGACCACCGATGACGGAACCTCCTATACCGTCACATCGGGCGGCGGGAACACCATCAGCTATGATTTTACGTTTAAGAATATTCTAACTCCCATTACCGGCAGCAATGCGATCCTGTTCCATGTTTCCTCCAATATGGCCGCAGGAGCCACATCCTATTCGTTTGCCGTCAGCGATTCCCAGGGAGCAGGAGGATTTACTACCATCAACGGAACGCCGCTCACGAATACTTCCGATGCCACGAATTATTTCATGATCTCCGGCATTACTGATTGGACCCGCTATATCTCAAACGGCCAGATGACGGTCCGTGTGACCTCGGTAGGAGCCGGCGGTTCCGTATCGACCGATCTCATGCGCGTTATTCTCGGGTCCGTTCCCACAACTGATGATGTTACCTTCATGGATATCG
Organism: uncultured Gammaproteobacteria bacterium; assembly: GCA_964437805.1. Taxonomy (GTDB): domain Bacteria; phylum Patescibacteriota; class Microgenomatia; order UBA10105; family UBA927; genus UBA10108. The sequence continues at coordinate 3,754 of CAYTIP010000001.1, forward strand.
GGAAGACGTTCGACAACAAAGAACAGGTCAGTACGCTGGATACCAGCAATACCTATAACGCCCGGACGCAAACTTGGCGGATCGCGCAGTTTCCCGGGACGTCCGTTTCCCGGATGTATGACGCTCCTTCGGCATTTTCCATCCGGCAGGGGGTTGGAGTGCAGTTGCCCGATCACGCGTATCCGACCGGCCTGATCTGGAATCTCCGCGCGGCCAATACGACCGCAAACAACACGATGACGCTGGTACCGCAATTCGAAAACATCAAACACTATTTCATGGATGCCACCAATACCTATTGGTGGGAACAGACCAGTTTGACGCCACCGACCGCCGTTACAGCAGTAACATTGGCTACGAATGCGCAATCATTCCGGCAGGGATGGTATGTCTACGATGTTCCGAACATGCTGGATTTATCGAATCATCGCGTGATGATGCGCTGGCGAACCAGCGCGTCGACCAACATCGCGACTAATCCGATTCTCGACTGGGATTCGTTGTTTGTGGCAGTCCGGTATGTAGAATAATGAGATACGTATGAAACGCAAGCGATATAGCCAAAACGTTGCCAAGCTCTTGATCGCGGTGTTCCTGTTTACACCAATTGGGCAAACGGTGCTTCATATGCTTCCCGCGGTTCCGGGATTCGTAGCGGAGCAGACGATGCCGTTTGGCCCGTCATCTGCGGAAGCTGCCTGGGAATTCGAGGCGCGCGGCATGACGGTAGTGACGGCGACCAATACGGCAGGAAACGAAGTGAATGTCCGCCAGTCGGATGGAGATTACGCGCGTCTCCTGACGAACGAAAACGGGTTGGATGTCCGGTTCCGGTTTGACGATGTGAAGCTGTGGAATGCAAACCGGATCATTGTTCTCTACGACGGTTTAGCCTCGGCGGCAACCCTTGCCTATACGGTCGAAGTATATGATTATGCCGCAGGTATATGGCGGAATCTTATACCCCATAACGGCACGTATACCAATACGACAGAGCAAGCCACCGCAGGATATACGCTGGCACCGGCAACGACAGGCGCGCTGTCCGGAGGTTATTTTGAGTTATATAACGGGTATTTTTCCCAGGATGCGACAACTCCTGTTAATACGCCGCTTTCCAATTTTGTAAATCCGGAAGGGCAGATCCAGGTGCGTTTGTATTCCAGCGTGACCACGCCGGATTTGGAGCTGGATGTTGATCTTCTGACCGTCCGCATTGCCAATTCCCCGACGTATTATCCCAGTTCCGCGACGAATAACACGGCAGGCTCCATTGATTTGGGGAGGTATTCCGACGTTACCACGGATGACGGTGTGGGTAACCCGCCTGCATTTATGCGCGTGCTTGCAGCGCCGTCCGGAACCGACCGGATCAGTCTGGATTTTAACTTTGACGAGGTGACCATGCCATATACGGACGCAAATGCGTTTCTCGTTGAATTTTCCGGACTTGCTTCCGCATCGGCGGCACTGCAGATCCAAATGCTGAAAAATGACGGAACAGCAAGAACCCTCAATCCGACTGCAAATATTACCAGTACCGCAGACGCCAGGTATTATTTCTCCTTCGATCCCACTACCGTCGGGGATACGATGGCCGATTATATTTCTACCACGGCGCCGAAAAACCGGGTACGCATCCGCGTCTATTCCACTGCAACAAGCGGATCCGCCACTATAGATTATCTTCGCTTTTCCATCGGTTCGATCGTCTTAAATGATGGAGGAAATTACCCGGTGACTCTCGTGCGTGGCACAACTGCGGCAGGAAGCGCCAACAGCATTAAAACTCTGGAAACGACCGACTCTACTCCCGATACGTGGGACATTACCACGTCCACCGGGTTTGCGACCGGCCAGTATCCCGGAGACTGCAATAACGATGCCAATCAGTGTAATTCCGCACTCGCCTCATTTCCGGTTACTGTGCCCGAAAACAGTGTTGTGACAGGACTAGTCGTGGCAACCCGTTTCCGGAGTACGAATAATGCCCTGGATAACACGTTTTCCCTGGTGGACACCAGCCGAAACTATGCCGATGTTGCGGGGACAAACGACCGTGGCGCATCGCAGACGATGACCATTTCGGAAATCGCTCCATTGACCAAGCCGCCCATCGGCGATGCCGGAACGTTGATCGCCAATACCTATACCCCCCAACGGTACTATGATGCGAATAATCATGCGGTTAAATTGCGGTTGCGTTCTTCCGGAGATACTACCAGCAGGGCAACGTACTGGGATTATGCCTTTGTATCGGTGAAGACAATTAAACCAACGCCCGGAATCTCCTATCGGTATACTGCAACAGGCGGAACACTCGGCAGTGGTATGGGAGAGACGACGTCCAATTTTCGGTATACGAACACCGATGATAACAGTCGGTGGGTCACTACCCAGACAACCGGTACCGATGTCACGCTGACGTTCGGCGGCATCACGATTCCTGAGGGTGCCAATTCGATTCTTCTCACCTCGAAACATATTTTTACTGTGAATTTCGGGAGCTATCGTTTCCAGATCTACGATGTCGTGAACGACGTGTGGAGAGATTTGAATCCACATGCATGGAACGGGTCGACGGTATTCACCTCATCAACATCACTGGTGTATACCCAACTTTCGATATTTGACGGATATTTCAGTACGGACGCAACAACGAAAGTCAGTACGCCCATTACGAATTTCATTTCTTCGGATTCGGCCAAGGAGCTTAAATTGAAAATATTGGCAGATGCTTCAAACGGGGCGTTTTCCTGGGATTTCTGCCAAATCCAGGTGATGACCGATCCGCAATACTACGCATCCGGTATGAGTTTCGCTTCCGGAAAAGGATCCGTATCCTCCAACCGGTATGCCGATACGTTTACGGATGACAACAGTGTCGGAACGAATTTGGTGCTCAGTCCGGGAGCAGGGAACGAATTGGATGCGCGATTTTCCTTTACGAACGTCCGCACCCCGCCGAAAGGGTTCAATACCATGCTGTTTCAGGTTTCCGCATGGAAATCTACCGCCGGAACGTACGGCATGGATATCTATAATGTTCGTACAGACAGTTGGGAACAGATCACCTCAGGCGTGACGCGGACGGCAGATGCGCTGGATTATTTTTCCTTCTCCGTGGGGGATTGGCGGGATTATATCTCTTCAGGAGACACACCCACCGTCCAGGTACGCTTCACTTCATCCGGAAATGCCAATAACCTCAACGTCGATTATCTGACAATGATCATGGGTTCCGCTCCGGGGTCCAAGACCACATCGTACGCAAAAACGGGGGCACTCGTTGGAGCTTCCGATGGCGGATGGGGGAACATAGACAGTTACAATAGCACAAACGAATTGGATTTGAGCAAGTTCACGATTCTGACACCGGCACATCCCACGAGCGGCATCTTGGCGACAAGTGAATTTTCCGGTGCCGCGTCTGTAGCCGAACTTCCCTATATGCTGGATCCGGGACGCGCGTCTGCCGGTTTTTACTGGTTTCTCCGGGCAAACAGCCCCACAAGTGCCACCCCCAGGCTGAATCTGTCGTTTGCCGATCCCGGCGGTCACTACCGTGCACTCACCAACAGTTTTTATTATCCGATGACGAATTTAGTGGGACCAACGGCGGCTCCGCAAGTGTACGTGGCAAGCACTACACAGGCTGTGGCACAAGGGTGGTATATCGACCAGCTGGAGGACCTGTGGGTGATGAAATGGCAGACACTGCCGATCCGGATCCATCAGTCGGTTGGCGTTGCGGTCGCGGGCGATGTCCGGTACAACGTCGATTTCGTCTTTTTCACTTACCGGTGGGTGAGTAAATCACCGACCGTGACGCAGGGGCAGTTTATGCGTCACGGAAAATGGTGGTTTGAAGGGAATAAGCAGATCTACCAGCACTAAACTGGCTTTGCAGTACCCCCAGTGTGGTATTATTGAGGGTATGAAACGGCTGAAAAAGGTCATTCTATCCCGCTGGTTCGTGATGAGCGCAGTTGTTGCGGCCGTCGGCATCCTGTTGTTTGTGCTACTCGTCCGGAATAATCGGCTTCAGGAACAGGTCCGGAAACTTTCAACCAAGCAATCCGAGCAGCAGACTCCTTCCGTGACTCCGAATCCGACGCAATCACAGGCGGAAACGGCGTCGCTCATCAAAGAGGTCGGAGCATTCGTGCTCCTGCCCGATGGGGAAACGCCGACGATCGCGACCGTCACGGATATTGAGCGGCTCAAATCCCAGGAATTTTTCGGCCGCGCTCAGAACGGAGATATGGTGCTCGTGTACACCTCAGCGCGGTTGGCTGTTTTATACCGGCCGTCATTCAAAAAGGTGCTTACGGTTTCCACCGTGACGATCGGCAGCGCTTCATCGGGTATGACTGCACCATCCACAACACCAATCAGTACCCCGACGCCTGATACCAGAAAACCAAATTCTTTTTTGCTGCTGAACGGGACTGCAATCGTAGGATTGACGAAGCGCCTGGAGACGGATTTGAAGAGCGCCTATCCGGATGCCATTGTGGTTGATAAGGACAATGCGAAGAAAAAAACGTACGACCGTTCACTTCTTGTGGATATGACAGGAAAAAGCAAAGTACAGGCAGAAGCGATCGCGAAAAAACTGGATTTGGACCTGAGCGAATTACCCAGTGTCGAGGCGACCAGCGGCGGGCAATACGATTTCCTCATCATTGCCGGATCAGACAGGAAATAACCCCTTCCGTCGGCTGCGGGCGCCATGTCCGTTTTCGATCCGTTAGTATCCGAATTCCGAAGGATTGAAGCTGTATGCCATGGCCTGGCCCTGTGCGTTTGTGATCAGGACAGACAGAATGGCTTCATTTTCGGCCAGGGTAAAGACCGGCGTCTGGTCCGATTGCAGGGGAATGGGCACCTCCCGTTTGCCGGAAGAGGTCCAAAGGGTAGCCTGGAGGGGTTCCTTCGCGCCTTCCAGTCGGATGACCCTGTCGTTTTTGCGAAGCTTGAGGCGCGCAGATGCATCAAAGAACGTCAACGGAAGGCTTTCCGTGACCGGGTACGTGTCGATACGCAGCTGCACCGTGCCACCCTGTTTGGGCTGTTGGGGAATAATCGCCTCGATTTGTGTGTCCGACCAGGAGGTAACGTGTGTATCGGGAAGCAGAACATCGCCGATTGCAAGGCGCCGGTTATGCGGATAGGTTCCGAAATGAGTTCCTTCGATGACGATGCTGTCTCCCGGTTTGCCGACCCAGGGATATACCCGGCTGATGACGGGTGCCTGGGTTGGAATTGGCCCCTCCGTCGGAGCCGGTTGTGTGGGCGTCGGGGTATTCAGCGTACCCACTGCCCGTGTGGATGTGCGTGTGGCTTGTGTGCTGGCATAGAGCCATAACGGCAGGACGCTTACCACCGTGAGCGACGAGGCGATAAACAGGACGGTGGGAAGCGATAACTGATTGATCTTTTCAAGCCATTTCATCATAGAAACCCTCCAATAGTACCATGTTATTTCCGGATTTCCATGCTCCGGTCCGTGTGGTTGAATACGATTGAATACTGGTCGAAGAATCCTTTCCTGCCCAGAAGCGACCGGGTACCGGCGCTCTCGGTGAATACGACCGGCAGGGAAACATTTTCGTTCCCCAGACGGATGAGCATATCGGACTGGTAGGCAAACGAAATGGTGTTGCCGAACCCGCGGAAGGATATCCGCTTGGCAAGCGCCAGATCCCTGCCTGTTTTTTCTGCCCAATCCCGCGGGAGGGAAGAAATGACGGCGCCGCTGTCCACGACGAACTCGTTCTTTTCGAATCCGTTGGCCGTCTGGACCGGGATCTGGACGACCGGCTCAACAACCGAGCCGATATCGGTCCATTGCCGTGTCGCCAAGGGGATTTTCAGGATAATCGTCGGTTCGGAAAGAAGCTGGGTGTTGGAAGTGGGTTCCGTTGTTGTCTGCGGAATACTGGAAGGCGGTGTATAGAGCGTGAGGAAGCCGAAAAGAACGGCAAGCGGCAGGCTGATAATAACCAGGAGCTTCAGGAGTCCGCCGATAATCACCGTTCCGGGGTTCATACCATTAACTATATCATACGAAGTTTGCCGTAGGGTGAAAGAGGGAACTTCCGGCACCCGTTATTCAAGCAAATCCTTCACCTTTCCGACAAGCCCGTTGATGGTTGTATCCGTTTTGACGACGTACTCGGCCGCGCCATATTTCCTGCACAGTTCACGGTTTTCCGGTTGGTCCAGATTGGAAACGACGATGACGGGAATATGTCTGGTCCGCGGATCGGCTTTCAGTTCCTTGAGTACGAGGAATCCGTCTTTTCCGGGCATCATCAAATCCAGAAGAATCAGCTGGGCAGGGTGTTTCTGCAATTCCGACAGGACGGATAATCCATCGGATACCGCGGTCACGGCAAAGCCCGCGTCGGTCAGCTTCCGCACATAAATGCTGTTCAGGCTGGTATCGTCTTCGGCCACAAGGACTGCGGGTTTCATAATGAACCAGCGTATATCATTCCGGAACATCTGGCAATACGAAATCTTACAAAGACGGATTACCGCTTTCTGACGAGAAAACGGGTTGACAGCATGGCAGGAGAACCGATACAGTAAGGTGTGGAATGCCTATGGTTCTGCGCCCAAAACGGGTTCAGACATAGGCGCTTTTTTGTTCTATGTCACCTAGGAATGCGCGGATACCGGTAGAGTCGGATGCTTCACTTGCCCAACTGGAAGGGACGAGTCCGCGTCGTGAACTGTCTCTCGTGTATACGCAATTGGTCCTTCTGCGGAATCGCTTTTCGCAGATTTTCCCGTTTGCCGTCACATTGCGGTTCCTTCTCACGCGTCTTGTCGTGGCGTTTATTCTGGCCGTGTGCATCTGTACCGGTTTTTTCCTCGCGCGGCCGCTGGCGGCGTCGGATTTTTTCGGACTGTATTACCGGTACAACGTGGCACAGCCGGGTGGACAGACCGCAGAAGCTGCGACCGGCAGCGTATTGGGCGATTCGACGGTCGAAGCGCGGCTGGCACCGATAAAAACATCGTTGGTTGCCGATTTTCTCAAACCCATAAGCATGGCATCGCTCTTTGTGGTCAAAGCTGCGGATAAAGAACGGTATGAGCAACTCGTCACCCCGCCGGAAGTCGCCGGCGTGTCCGCAACGGAGTTATTTACCGTTCCCGCCAACAGCAATGTGCTGCAGCCGAATTTTCCCATCGAACTTCCCGACGCGTCGTTCCTCACAATTGGCGGCGTACCGGTGAGTCTTTCCACGCCTGTTGCGCCGGTGTTTACCCCACCCGCATCTCCAGCACCTGCCCAACAGCAGGCTTTGGCCGTCGCCGCGTCATCGGGAACAACAGGATCCGGTTCAACCGGCATTGATGGGGCAACCGGCGCTACCGGACTAGCCGGCCCGACCGGAGCCAGCGGATCCGACGGACCGACAGGTGTTTCGGGTGCCGGAGGACCAACCGGTGCTAGCGGTGCCATCGGACCTACCGGCGCAACCGGTGCGACAGGTCTGATCGGTGCAACCGGTTCTACAGGAGTCACCGGGCCGACGGGAGCCACAGGTGCAGGAGGGCCAACGGGGAGCACGGGAGGAGCGGGAGCAACCGGTTCTACGGGCGCGACAGGGAATTCCGGCAGTTCCGGTCCGACCGGCAGTACGGGTGCCACTGGGAGTACCGGTTTCTCCGGCCCCACGGGAGCGACCGGATCAACGGGGACCACGGGACCAACCGGGAATACCGGAATAACCGGACCGACAGGGGCGACAGGATCTGCAGGTTCTACCGGACCCACGGGGTCCTCAGGTACTACCGGACCGACCGGTACAACAGGCGCAACGGGCAGCACGGGTCCGACCGGGAGTACAGGAGCTGTCGGACAGACGGGACCAACAGGAGCAACCGGCGCCACGGGCGCAATAGGCCCCACGGGCGCAAGCGGCGTCACGGGTCCGACCGGCAGTACGGGAGCGCTGGGACCAACAGGCGCAACCGGCGCGACGGGTCTTGCCGGCGCGACGGGTGTCACGGGGCCTACCGGCGCGACGGGGTTCACCGGTCCTACCGGATCGTCGGGTACTCCCGGCCCCACGGGTGCAAGCGGCGTTCAGGGGACAACCGGACCAACCGGATCTTCAGGGAGTGCCGGCAATTCGGGTCCGACGGGGGCGACAGGATCCCAGGGTCCGGTCGGTGCGACCGGCACGGGGTATGTCGCCATTCAGGATGAAGGAAGTGCCCTCCCACAGCGGCCGACCCTTAATTTCATCGGGAACACCATTTCATGTATGGATAACCCCGGCGCATCCAGAACGGATTGTACCCTTGCAACACCGGATAGTACGACGATGATCGGTGTATGGAGCAGGACAAATGTGACAGCATCATTGACTGATAGTGGTTTGGACCGACCGGTTTCGACAATATTGGCGAATGCGACTACCCAGCGTCCTGCGATGGTCATGCCGTTTGCCGGATCCATCCGAGGGATATCGATCGCGATGTCCGCCGCACGGACGGCAGGATCGATGACAGTTACTGCATTCAAAAACGGCGCAACGACAGGCTTCACCTGTGTGATCGACGCGACGAATACGATACGGAATGCATGCACACAAACTTCCGGAGCCGATACGTTTGTCGCAGGAGACACGATTGAACCACGTATCACGACAACCGGCACATGGTCACCGACGAATTCGGAAACTGCGGTGGAATTATGGGTCGATATATCGTCCGCGGATCTTGCGGAAACCTACCAATCCACGGATCCGACCATTGGACCCGGACATGTGGTGAGTATCGATCCGAATCGTGTTGCGGGTGTAGGTAAAAGTACCGGTCCGTATGACGGGGGCGCGATCGGTGTCGTATCGCTTTCTCCGGCGCTGGTTCTCAATAGCGGATTCCGTGAATCCTGGGGAACACCGGTGACGGTTGGTTTGTCCGGTCAGGTACCGGTATATGTAACAAGCGAGAATGGCGCGATCAAACAGGGTGACTGGCTGACTGCATCAAGTGTTCCTGGTATTGCCATGAAAGCTACCCAGCCCGGCAGAGTCCTTGGGCGGGCATTGAGTGCGTTTTCGGATTCGGGTACGGGATGGGTGCTCATGTTTATCGACCGCTCGTGGTATACCGGTGATCCGAATGTAACCGGAGACGGTACTCCTGTCGGTGTTGGACGGGACATCCTGGCCACATTGGGTGAATTGGGAAATTCGGATGCCACCGGTGCGGGATCCATGCGATATACTCCATCAACTCTGGCGGCACAATCCGCGTCTTTTATGTATCCGAATACGGGGTTGCGTGCTGAATCCATGGAATCGGATTCGTTTTTTCAAAATGCGACCGCGACTGCGGGAGGTAAATCGAGTGAGTCAGGGTTTGTGGATAGACTGATGACATTTCTGAATACAGTTGTCTTCCGTTCGGCCGTGGAATTTGCGTCCGACGTTTTATTCCGGCAGCCGGTTTCGTTCCTTGCGGACGTTATCTTCCAAGGCAGAATCGTTGTAAATAACGATACGGCGGGTGTGGCGGTCATTCCCAAATCAACCACGTCCGTATTCGTCCCGTTTGGCGTTCCCTATGATGCTCCTCCGGTTGTCACGATTTCGCTTGCACTTCCGGACGCGTCGGACAGTGCATTTTTGTCCGAAGCCGTCAGGGCCGGCGTTGCCGGTGTGACGGAAAAGGGATTTGCGATTGTCCTCAACGAGCCGGTACCGCGGGATCTTACCTACAGTTGGATTGCCCTGTCGGTTTCCAAGATGCGGTCTGTCCGTGGGTACGGTTGGGCAGATAGTCCCACTGTGCCGAATGAAACACCGCAGTCTGCAGTATTAGGATTGGAACAGGCAGGATCGTCTTCTGCCGCGGTACTGGACACCACTCCTTCCACGACGCCTCCCACACTACAGATGGAACCAGTCGGTGTGGCCAGCCCATCGGGAACGCTCTCCGCCACATCTTCGGCGTCGCAGGTTACCGTAACCGTGATTCCCAATCCCCTGGGATTTGTTCGATTGCGTAAAGAGCCAAATGCCGATTCGGAGGAGTTGGCACGGATTCCCGTCGGTACGATATTGCCGGTTTCTGATCGGAAGTACGGTTGGGCACTGGTATCCTTCGGGACCGATATGGGATGGGTAAGTGGTGCCTTTGTCAGCGACTGATCCCAGCTATATTCGGACAACGCACTTGTATCCAAGCCTTCCTAGCCGTATTATCTAGGTACGCTGTTCATGAAACAGCCGGGAACGGATTTAGGGTATGACCGACGAAAAGAAACAGCAGATTGTCGTGGGAATCAGCGTTGCAGCACTTGTCATTGCCCTGTTGGGCATGGGGAGTGCCGTGTATTTTTTCCGGCAATCCCGGACCCGTCCACCAGAAGAGCAGACGGATGTGCCAAAAGGGGAGATTGCCGATGACCAGAGCGTCCTTGACGCAGTGAGGAAACTGATTCTGCTTCCCAATGAAGAACCCCGGATTGTGACGATTGCCAACGTCGAGGAGCTGAAGACCAGTCAGTTATTCTTCCAGGATGCCCAGAACGGCGACAAGCTGATCATTTTCACGGACGCCAAGAAAGCCGTGGTATATCGCCCTGGGGAGCATATCATCGTGAACGTTGCTCCGATTGTCATCGGGTCGGATACTCCATCAACGCCATCTGCGGAAACCCCTTCCGGGGCAATACAGGGGCAACCGGTAAAAATTGCCCTGCGCAACGGTACGGGAATCGCTGGGCTTACCAAAAAACTCGAAGACGCCCTGAAAACGTCGATCCCGGATGCCGTGATTACGGAAAAGGACAACGCAAAGCGCACTTCCTATGAGAAAACGATACTGATCGTGCTGAATGACAGGATGGATAAATCTATTGTTCAGAAAATAGTGAATGACTTGTCTTTATCTATAGAAAAATTGCCGTCAGATGAACCGAAACCCGCAGCGGATTTCCTCATTATTGCGGGAAAAGACCGGAAGTGATCGTTGGACTATTTTCTTCTTCCTGAGCCCGAAGAAAGCAGGGATTCAAACTCCTTGATGAAGCTTCCCGACATCGTTGCCTGTTCTTCCCGGGTCAGTTGCCGGAGTTCTTCGACGATTACCGGTGTGGGTGTAGGTTTATCAACAAGATGCGGCAGTTCCTGCGTGATGGGATGGATGAGCGTGGACATTGCGGTCAGTATGCCCAAGCCGATTGTCGAAAGCGCTCTCAGGATTGAAGAAAAGAATTCCACCATACGAACCTGCATTCGTTTTCTGTAGCATACTGAGTTTACCGCGTAAATGCAATCGGATGGGGTCGGTATCAGCGTGTCAGTGGTTCCAGCGGCGGCACTGAACCCGTGCCGGCACATGTGCGTTGGCTGAGCTGGATGGTGATCGGGAGGTGGACGCCGGGATAGAGCATGACATCCAGCGTTTTCACTCCGTCAAACATTCCCCATACGCCGAATTTGATGGGCTGCAGATTGATCGGTACCGGTGACGTTGTTACTAGCCCTCCGTGTCCGCCCGATGTATCCGTCGCGCCGAATATCCCACCCCGGGGAGGAAGCTTGAATTCGTGTTTTCCTTCATATGTATGGAGTCTGGCACCGTCCGCCGTATCAAACGTGTACGTGTCCGTTCCCTTCCACATGTCGTCTATGTACCCGCAGTCCACCGTGGAATCGACCGTGGACGTTATCCGGGCATATGATCCGGCGGTTTGCCATGGCTCGCCGGCACCCTGGATGCGATACGATGCCTGACAGGATTGTTCCAGTTCCATGAGTTGGGCAAGCACACGCAGTGTGTCCTGATCGGTGGAATTCCCCAGTCCGGTCCGGAAATCGGCGAAATCCTTTCGTCTCACGAGCGTGGGATCGGTTTCACAGAGTCGTTTGAGATAGGAAAGCCGTTCTTCGGAACATTCCCTGAGTGCACTCCCGTATCGCCCAGCTTCCCGGGTATTCCCTGCGGCCTGTGCAGCCTGATATGCCTGCGTGTAGGCGAACACATATTCGTCCGTACAACGACCGTTTGCCGCCGCCTGGTTGGCCGCATCGTTGGCTTTGCCTTCGTCGTTTCCCGGATCGTCGGGTGTTACCGTGCCCTCGCCGGGGATTGTGCCGTTTCCTTCATCGCCGCCGTCCGTATTGCTGCCGCCTGCCCATGCAGGCGATGTTTGGATGATTCGTGGATTCCCGGCTGTCGGAATATACACATAGGATGCCGGAATGGAAGCCATTGCTGTTCCGGAGCCGGCTGTATTGCGCTCGGATTGGGGAGTCGGGGAAACGGATATCGGGAGATTGGTGATGAGATTGCCCAGTCCCATGCCGGCAAGGAGATCCGTCGGGGTTTGCGTCGTTTCCGTTTCAACCGGGATGACCGTTCCGGTCCTGCCGGGCGGAATAATGACGACAAGAATAGGGGGTGCTGAACCGGTATCCGGAGGATCATCCGGGTCGACGGGTTCGTCCTCGGACGGCGTGGGCGGCGGCGGGTCGATGGTGATGTCAATCCCGGGGTCCGGAGGCGGGTTACTGCCGTTTGGATCACTGGGCCAGGTGAAGGGCGGTTCCTCCAATGGAGTCAACCGCACGGTTCCGTCGGATGGGAGCACGTTGGGGCCTACCGATACGCGGTACGTATAGCCCTTTGGGGACGTGACGGTCGCCATCCCTCCGAAATCTTTTTTGACTTCGGTAGTCACAGCCTGATCCATGAGGAGTTTAGGCGGACGGCGGATGATAACCGGATTATTCAGGCTGACGGGCAACGCACGCCGGAGGAGTCGTGATACCGTCGGGAATTTGATAAGGGCTATCCCACCACCGATAAGTATCAGAAACAGCAAGAGAACAGCAACAAAAGGGAACTTACTGGGCCGTTTCGGCTTGGGTTCGGGTACGGCATCCACTGGGGCATCCGGTTTCTCCTTCACGAATCCAGTATAGGAAGCCTTGATAGACGTGTCAATTTATCGATCAGGAACTGATTCTACGAGGTATCTATCCGGTTCGGTCACTGTATTTTTTTGATGCCTACGGATACCGTGATGGCATGAAGGTGATACCGTTTCCGATTGCCGCATTAAAAAGGCACGGAGAAACCATGTGCGTTCCAGGCATGGAGTATAAGAGTGAATTTGATGATGGGAAAGAGATAGAGAACTATCCATGACGGCTTGGGGATACGACGGGAAATCGGATAGAGAAGTGCGGCAAGCGTAAACAATGCCAAAATGGAAAAGGGAAACCAAATTCTGGATCCGGAAACGAATATGGTCGGTGATAGGACCAGCAATCCTGAAGAGCCCACTCCGAGGATAAATAGATACGAGAGAATATTGGTGTGCAGCGGTGTGTTATGGCAAACCTTTGCGATCAATACCGGTATCATGATCAGCAAGGGGATCCATATTACATACGGCAGGAGAGTTTGGATGAATTGCCATTGCGGAGGGAACATTGATAGAGGTTCGTGTTCCATGGATATGGAAAAAATATTCAGAATGTCGGATACGATATTGGATGAATCCATCAACAGCATTTTCAGATTCAGCGACATCAATACGATAACGGATACCCCCCACCAAACGAACCCACGGATGAACCGGTCTTCGTGATTATTGGCAGCTTCATTGTTTTTTGACAGATGGAATGCAAAGAAGCCATAAAAGAATATGAGAATAGCCCGATTTGTCTGAATGAGATGATACGCGATCCACTGAAAACCAATGGCGATATGCTCAGTCATGGATAGATCCAAAAACATGGGAAACCGGTTTTTGAGTTCCCACTGATAACGAAGCATCTGCCCGGGGGCAGATGCCAAGAGGACCGTGGATCCGGCCATGATGAGAAACAGGACACCCAAATAGCTATGCATTTTTTGTCTTCGCAGTACGCTCACGATCAACGCAGCGACAGCCACACATATGAGTATCATCGACAGTTGTTCATTCCCCATACAGGCCAGAGCAGCAGATACCCAATAAACAGGTTGTATCCATATGGGTCCGCCGGGCGTATTGGTGTGCCTGTTGTGGAGATATTTATCACTGAAGGGTATGAGGGCAATACTTCCGAGCGTTGTTATCCATAAATAGCATATTGATCCGGTCATCCAGAACATCCCGGGAATGATAATGTAGCTGTTCAGGTATCCGAATCCCAAAGCAAGGAACCACAGGGTCAAACGCATATGTTGGTCATCCCGCATGAGAAATTTCCGGCCGAAGAGGTGAATTGCCATGGAAAACGTGAGGAAAAATCCCATCAGCGCATTCAGTATGCGGAAGTACGTGACCGGTGATTTGAAAATCCAGTACCATATGGTATTGGTCGATATGCGCCCGGACCATGTTTTGTACTGTCCGACGACAAATTCAAGAAAGCCTTGGTTTGATGTGGCTTCGACATACTGCATGTCGTCGCCGGGTTGTACTTTTACATGCGTATTCATGACGGCAAGGACGATGCCGATCGCGATAAACGGGAGGAGGTTCAGAAGAATGATTTTCCAGCGTAATCCCTCGATTTTTCTTATTCTTGAGGGTAGGTGTTTGGAGAATCGAATGGGCAGCATATCCGTGGGTGTATTTGCGCTGGTTTGTCCATTGTAGGCATCGGGAGATGAACGTGTCAATTCAGGTAATCCGGGGTATCCGCACTATGTGCGTTTTTGCGTAAGCAGGGGAAAGGAGTGCGTTTGTTTACCGAATCGGGTCCGTGTTTCGGTGTCGCGCCACGAACCAAATTGTCAGGATTGTCGTTATCCAGCCTACGAACGCGAACAGGCCCGGAATGTACAGCAGCCAGACTGTGTGGGTGCCTGCAGGAAGATCGATACTATAGCAATTGGCGTAGCCGTCACACCGGGCATGCTTGCTGCTGCGGACATTGAGGATGATCCACTGTTTATCATAGCTTTCATTCCATTTCAGAAGGTGTGCTCCACTTTCGTTTACCGTCACAGACGCACTCCATAGTGAAGGGAATACTCTGGTAAGCCGGACCGGCTCATCGGTGTGGCGGAATTGTATGGGGGCAAAATGTTCCGGTGCGATACTGCTTGCGATCCAGGTATTGGGAAGTTCGATAAGACCAAGAACGGACAGATCGATAATACCGAGGTTTTCGGACCAATGCTGGAGGATGAGTTCCTTGTCTGCAGTATCCTGCAAATCGGAAGCAGGCGGAATGAATCCGCCAACAGCATAGAACGGAGCGTCTTGTAATGACGATGCGATGGCATTCTCCGTAGTCAGGACGGTTTCCGGACCCTGAAAGGGTACTTCGTAATATTTGTTCGCCGGAAGATGCATGGGGTAGAGTTTTTTGTATGCTGTCAGGTTGAGCTTGTCCATAACAAGGAGTGTGGGAATATTGCCGGACAGATGCTTGTACCGGGTAATCCATGCATAATAGTTTGCTGAATTGTACGGGATCGTACGCTGGAGGAAATTCCTGCAGCTGAGTCCGACTGTATTCCCGACCAAGCTGACCATGCCGTCCTGCATGGATGCGAGCCGTTGGATGCTTCCCGGTCCGTCGCATATGTCCTCTTTCCGGAGCATCATGCCGTCC
Organism: uncultured Gammaproteobacteria bacterium; assembly: GCA_964437805.1. Taxonomy (GTDB): domain Bacteria; phylum Patescibacteriota; class Microgenomatia; order UBA10105; family UBA927; genus UBA10108. The sequence continues at coordinate 19,353 of CAYTIP010000001.1, forward strand.
TGGGGTAACCGTATCAACTGGGTATATTCGGACAGACCGACCGGAATGACGGGAGAGAGTGTCAAAGGTGTCCGGACGGTAAAGGCCGTTTCATCGGGTGTTGGGGGGATCGGGACCGAACGGGATACAATTGTCCGGAATGCCGTTAGGGAAATGTCCGACAGCGTAACGGCGTATTCCTGCTGCTGGATGCTGCGCACTATCAGGTCGATGACTGTCTTTTCCCTGGACAAATCACCGGATACCGGGATGGTGTATCGGGTAGCGGTGGGGTTCAAGGATACGAATTTGAGTCGGTTTTCGCAGATATCGGATGATACACCGTGAATACACACATCCATGCTCAGTGGATTCGGGAGTTCCTGGATGAAGTCCGTGACATACTGCTTTTCCATGCTCCACTTTTTCTTCGGACCGGATGTGACGGACGCCGATGCGGAGAACGATAGTTGTGCATATGGCCCTGCGTCCACTTTCTTCAATCCGGTCAGGTCTGCCGTGGTACTGAAGCAGGTGCTGATGTTTTTTGCGGATAGCCTGAGCATACCGTTTTCACCGGATATACTTGCCGTATGGTCACCAATTCCGTCATTCAGGCATTCAGGATTCGGGTGCATCTGTATGAGGTGTGAGCTGATTACGTCGTTCCGGTCCGCGGAAAGGATACCGACCATGACCGGCGATGTGCGCACCATAACGGTTCCCAATGTGGTGCGCGTCGACCCAGCGTTTTCCGGAATCTCCATGGTTGCACCGGAAATATTTACCAATAAATTCTGCCGCTCCTGGGTGGGCAGATCGACGAAAATACCCTGGTTGGTGGGTGCACTATCGGCTCCGGGGAGTATCGGGACGGAAACCGGCTCCAGGAAAACCCGCACCGCCGTATCCTGCAATTGGACGGATACTGTCATGAGCCTTGTGGGTGCGGCGGGTGTACTGCCCGGCCGGAATAGATAGTTTCCTGCATCAAGACGGAACGGGAGGTCGTAGGAAAGAAATCCGTTGTCCGCTTTAGGCTGGATGGGTTCATAGTTGAAGGGGAACAGGATTGCCCTGTCGTCGAAATGCGGGTCCTGGATAGTATGTCCTAACCGGGCAGTTATGTCCGGCGGCAGGAATGTCTGACGGGAGTTGACCGGTGAGACGCTGGAGAGGAGTTGGGCTCTTGGCTCCGGATCCGTCAATTCGTACAGGTTGACGCTGTGCGGGAAGAATTCATCGCCGCTTGTGGGTATATTATAGGGATATACTTTGCCATACGCCTGCTTATACTCATCGGAATCGATATGGAATTGTTTGATAAGCTTCAGATAGCCGCGGTCCTGCAGTGATGACAGAACACGACCCGAATCCGCCGGTTGGATCGTTCCCCAATAGGTGATATTCCGGGCTTCGCTGGTGACCGATATACTCTGGTCGTCAATGATGTATTTCACCGATTGCGCTTTCAGGAGCCGGTAGAGTGCGTCCGCCCGGTCGGTTAGCAGACTATCCGACGGCGCGGCTGATGCTCCGTGCAGGAGCCCGATGATCTGCTTATGGATATCCGCATTTTCCGGACTTGCCGGTTCGAATGACCGGTCAAACAGCGGTTTGTTCAGCATGAAATGCAGGAACGACGATCCGAAGTAGCCCCAGGTGTAGGGTTTCCAGTAGGTATGCTCGTCGAATGGAAGATGGATGACCCGGACCGGTTCCGGATCATCGTTGATGATTCGGGCCAGTTCTGCATATGCAGGCGGAATGATGTTGTACATGAAATACCCGACGACGTTGCCTGAAATATAGGATGCGTATGGAAACAGATGGATCCCGATGATTCCCGTCAGTGCGATGCCCATTCCGGCCCTGACAACCGGCATTTTCATGGACCGATTGAGCCGGACGGCCGTTTCCGTAAGCAGGTATGCGGCCATGATGGATCCGCCGAATGCCACGAATGCATGGAATTTCGTGTCACCGAACCGGAAAATCGTATTGGCAAACGGGACAGTGTCGGAAATGAACCGGTAGAGTATACCCACGGGAGAATAATCCTTCATGGAAAACAGGAGGAACGCAATGGTAACCGCACCGAACCAGAGGATCAGCCGGTGTTTGCGCGTGATAAGCGCGAGCACACATCCTCCCAGGTACATGATCGGAAATATCCAGAGGATAATCCGTGTCGCTCCTTGTTCGTTGGATCTGGCGAGGGGATGGAGATTCTGGAACATACCGGAGATATTATTCGTAAATTCGGTTTCGAAAAAGCTCGGGCGGAGTTTGCTTTGGCGTTCGAACGAGTAGTAGGACTCGGGCTTGTTGAGCATGGCTTCGTTTATTTCGATAAACGTCGGCGCTTCCGGAACGATGGGCCCCTTCTGTACGGTGTAATTGATGAACGGGAGGATCCAGAATGCGTTGAGGAACAGATAGAAACCGATAGTTCCCAGAAGTGTCTTTGACGGTTTGAGGATGAGTGTCATGAGTCCCAGGACGATCAAAAACGTCACGAATACGGTTGGCACCATGAAACTGCCGGTTCCGATGAGGAATACGGCGACCCAGAACAGCGTTCTTCCCAATGACCGCTTCTTGCCGTCTGATAGTTCCAGAAGCCCGAGAATGGTCGTGGGAAGCATGAAAAACCGCGTCACGAACATGATCAT
>CAYTIP010000002.1:0-21778 GCA_964437805.1 uncultured Gammaproteobacteria bacterium
AACCAGACCCACGATCAACACGATCAGGACAACCAGTGCCAACCGGTAGCCAAGCGCTCCGAAAAACGAGGAGCGGGTAGCACGGATCGGCGAACTGGTAAAGCGTGGCGTATAGTAATCCCGCTGGGGGACATACACATACGTTGTTTCGACCACGCGTCGGATTTCCGGGTCGAGCAACTTTGGACGCGGCGCTCCGCAACGCGGGCACCCGCCTTCAACCGGAAGCTTTGGGAATATGGTCGTGCAATAGCTACATTCGAACATGGTTTCCTTCCTTATATGGGTTGTTGAAGCGAATTATGGGTGGAAATAAATAACGGTTCTCCTTCTGCAAATTACGAGGATTGAATCTGTGCTGTTGGGCACAAACAAATGCCATACCTTTGGCATCTCTTTATGCCCAACATCAGTATCTCCTCACGACTTCAGAAGGTTATTCTCTATCAAGTTGTTAACGTGCAATACCCCTATGATCCGTCAAAAATGCGCCGCAAAAAGGCGCAATTTGGCTTGATACATAAGGCCGCAAGTATAGCACAAGCGGAGGGAATAATCAATACTATAGGACATAATACCGGAGATTTATCCTATCTGGAAGCCCGATCGTTATTACCATAACCAGTTTGTTACGAGCATTATTCCCTATTTGACGTCGCATAATGTTTTTTTGTCCATAAGTTATCCACAATTTCTTTTATCCTATTGACAATGTGCGACACCAGATGATACTTTATGATTAATTCCGATAGTGTTTCGCCTACCCAATGAGGATCGCGAACATGGTGCAGCGATAGGTTTCCATAAAACCCATCGGTACATCATGATTCCCTACCGCTACGATGTCGCTTGGAGCTGATTGGCCGGATTTGCTGACCGTAAAAGAAGTTGCGAAGATTCTCCGTGTCTCTCCGCTCACGATCAAACGATGGGGAAAACGCGGGAAGCTCCCCGCCATCCGCATCAACTCCCGGGGTGACCGCCGCTACAAAAAAGAGGCCGTCATGTGGCTCCTGGGACTGCAGCAAAAAGGCGAAATGTAACCCGGGGTATCCCTCCCGTTGACACGTATTCCCCACACCATCCTGTATGGATCCCTGTATCAGACGGATGCGGCTTTCAGGAGTTCGCTTGCCTGGGTGGGATCAAGGACATTCACGGACAATCCCGTCCCCAGTTCGAATCCGGCGCGGTAGACAGCGCGCGGAATGATCCGCAGGAACCAATTCTCCCCGTGGTAGATATAGTAGTTATAGATGAATGCGTCGTCCTGATGGAATAATCCGGTGGGTGACGCCAGCACGGATTTGATTCTCTTCAACCCGTCCTGCATGACTGCGGCGAAATCCGGCAATTCGGCATCCGTTACGTCACTGAAACGTTTTCCATGGACTTTCGGGGCAATCCACAGCTCCAGAGGCCATTGGGAAAAGTCGGGACAGTAGGTGATGAAATTCGTGTTGTCATAGACGATGTTGTTGATGGGTTCCATCGAAACGGCGTCCATATTGATCTGGTTTGGCACGACGACCAGCTGGCTATGCGGATGCTTAAGGCTGGCGCCCGCGCCGATACCGTGGTTGCAGAAAATCATGACCTGGCCCAGCTGCTGATTGACGCGGTATCGGTTGCGGTACGCGGTCACGATCCGCGTTACCTGGTCAACCGGCAGGGTTTCGATATCATCGGTATCACTGGTACTGTGGATAATGACCTCATGGATGTCCGTAATGGGGAATTTATTCGGTACGACCCGCACGGACCATCCTGGCTGGTCGGCTGCACCCTCGCCTATCCGGTACACCTCCGGAGGCGTCAGGGATTCGTTTCCGGTACAGAAGGGGCACACGTGGGCGGGTTTTGGCTGTCCTGCCGCCACATCCTGCGGTCGTTTGGTTCTGGTTGGAGCAATGATGACCCAGCGCTGTGTTTTGATGTCGGGAACGTATTTTGCCATATGACCCTACTATACCAAACCAGTGAAGCCCGGGGGAAGCGGCATTTGACACTCCTCTTCCTTTTCCCTACCATGGAATGGAAAGGACTATTCCCATGAATCCAAAACGACTCATCCAGTATCTCCTGTCCGCATCCTTTATTCTCCTCATATTCATCATCCTGGGGGTATTTATCCTCCCGTGGAACCGCGTGAACTGGGGAACCATTTCCTGGGGGCCGGCATCAACCGTCACGGTCATTGGCGAAGCAAAAAGCCAACAGGTAAACCAGCGCGCGCAGTTTACCGCAGGCGTCAATACGATGAACGACAATAAACAGAAGGCAATCGACGAAGCAAACCAAAAAATCGGCGCCATCATCCAGGCAGTCAGGACATTCGGCATTCCCGAAGCGGATATCAAAACGCAGAATCTCTCCGTCTACCAGGAGGAAGAGCCGTTTACCGGCGCGGGATCCAAGCGGCGCCTGGGCCAGTGGCGGGTAAACAACTCGGTGGAAATCACCATTCGCGACGCACGGGAGGCAGGCCAACTGGCGGACGTCCTGAGCAAGGCAAATGCCGATTCCATCTACGGACCCAATTTCATGCCGGACACGGAGCGGACGGACGAGTCCAAACTCCTGATGGATGCCGTCGCGGACGCACGCAAGAAAGCATATGTACTGGCCGATTCGGCAGGGAAAGAGCTTGGGGAGATCATCACGATTGCGGCGGACAACGCGCTGGACCAGGGGGTGTTTGCCATGGACGGTATTGGTGCGGGCGGCGGCGGTCAGCTGATGCCGGGCGCCCAGACGGTCGCCAAAACCGCACGCGTGACGTTCGGACTGAAATCCCGTTCCTGGACCGATACGGTAAAGAAATCACTGATGCGGCTCATCAACAATTTCAGCGTGGGGATCGAATAAACTTCGCCAGGAGGGTTTCCGCAAGCCGTTTACTCGTAGCGGTCACCTCAACGCGTACCATTCCCTTGTTCGGCTGGCCATAGACAATGGTACTGCCCAACGGCGCCACCCGGATTGCAGGAAGTACCAATAAATCCTCCTCGCCGTCGATAAGGAATACCGTGACCGATTTTGCTTCCTGAGTTCCCGCTTCTACCAATCCCTGTGCCCATTCCCGCATTGCGTCGATGGCTTCCCTACTGATGAATCCGGGGCCGCTGGCAAGTTCCCGAACGGTGGCTTCATGAATAAGGCGTTCAAAGAGCACTCTGTCCCATGCATACGGCGCGCGTTCGGTCTGGAAATCGATTACGGCCAGATTGGGTCGGATATGGAGGTCCAGAAGCCGCCTGGTCGTCATGTCGCCGATGGCGATGAGAATACCCACTGAATCCGCGCTGAGTACGGACGCCAGGTCCTGTTCTGGGATGATCCGGCCAATGGATTGCCGGAGAAGCGTGCGTAAATGATTTGGAAGGATGAGATCTCCCTTCGTGGTTATCTCCCGATTACGGATCCGTGTGGAAGAGATGGGTTTGGCATCCTTGGCGGGTACCATACCGATTGATTCGACAGCAAGCGGTTTCCATCCAAATTTCGCGCGGAGTTCATTGATTGTTTGTGCGGTTTTGGCAGTCTCATCCGAAACGATGATGGCGTCCAGTCCGTCCGACCGGGCGTCCGCATTAGTGGGCACGGTCGGCCCGAATGCATCCGAGAGCGGTACGATGCGGTACCGGCCTTCCCAACCCTGCGCATGCAGCCACCGGACAAGCGCGTCTTTCCTCTGCCCGTACGGCCGGATTGGAGTCCGCTTACCGGATCCCGCTTGTGCGCTCCCTTTGGTTTTCCGGACAAACGCATCGGTCGTCAATCCGATCGTAACCATTTCTCCCTCAGCGAATGCCCTGCTCAGGAGTGCCTGGTGGCCTGCGTGGAGCCTATCAAACGTGCCGCCAAGTGCCACGGATGCGTACTTCATACAGAAGGATTATACCAAGAACGCGCGCATCTAGCCCGAATACGGTTCAGGAATGCCGGCAGTGCCGGAACCGCTCCGGTATTCCCGCTTGGTTCTATGCGGAAATGGATTCCCATATTCCCGGTATCAGAAAGACGCAATCCCAAAAATGTGTTCAACACGGCCGTTTTTGCGAATTTGAAACGGCTTGATTTAACGCCACGTATGCACAGTATCGTATCGACAGCCGAGTTGCATACACCTCCTTTTGGCAGTGTATATCCACCGCGAGAAACGATGTCGTCGGACCATGGAACCGTCACGGGTATTGTGTGCTGGACACGTTCCGATTTTCCGCCCGGCATGCGTGGATCTGTGACCGGCATCCGTTCCCCACATCCGCAAGCAGACCCCTCGGCGACGCGACACATGCATCACAAAAATCATGAATCGGCGCCCCAATGCGCCAGAAACGATGATAGCAATCATGACACCTGACTGCTAATATCCCATAGTGGACGAACCTGTCAAACCATGCTTCCCCATGTATTGCACTGCCAAAAACAAGATACGGTTTGATATGGTTTGAGCAAAAAATCATCTTCCTGCTTCCCAAAACCGGTATTTCTGGCTATGATAGGCACGTATGAGCGAGATTCCACCTATGCCCACCAAATGGGCCGGCACATGGGGCGAATGGGTTGCCCACCGGCAGGCGGGAAACCAGTCCGTCCAGGCATATTTCGAGTCGCTGGCCGCCATGACCGATCCGATCGAAACGGATGAGGCGGGCAACCCTATCGTTACTCTGGAAATCAATCCGCAATCCGGTTTGATGCAGGAACCCAAAGAACCGCCCCGGTGGAAGCAATTGTTTTTCTGGAGATAATTACCAAAGCGGCTCCCCTTCCCAAACGCATTCTCCATCTGCTATAGTAACTATCTATGGACCATATCTCCCCCGCAGCTCTTGATTTTGCCAACCACCATGCCAACGCCACCCGCGAGGATATCCGGATCCTGTGCGAATCTGTCCTTGCCCATGGATTCAACAGTGCTTTCGTCAACCCGGTGCATGTTGCCTATGCCCACTCCCTCATGGAAGGAAAAGGCAAAGTCGGCACGGTCGTGAGCTTCCCTCTGGGTCAGGATGTGCGGGAGGTGAAGATCCTTGCACTCCAAACGGCGATCGGGGACGGCGCGGATGAATTGGATATCGTACCGGACAGTTCCCTCATTATGACGGATCGGTATGATGAGTTTGAAGCGGAACTGCGCGCTTTAGTGAATGCCGCACGGACCGTACGGGAATCCATCATCGTCAAATTCATCATTGAAACCGGATTGTTCGTTCCTGAACACTTTTTGACCCTCAATACCCCCGAAATCACCAAAGGCCGGGAGCAAATTGTGAACGCTTCCAAGTGTATAGAGCGCTCCGGTGCTGATTTCGTGAAAATCTGCTCAGGCATGGCCAAACGGGGTGTTTCCGTGGACGACGTGACACTCATACGCTCGATTGTTTCCCCTAAGATGAAAGTCAAAGGCGCCGGCGGCGTTGATACGAAGGAAGAAGCACTGGCGATACTCGCAGCAGGCGCCAACCGCATCGGCACCTCCCACGCACCCAAGCTGGTAGAAGCATAAATCCCGCTTCACAAGGCTTGCCGAAGCTACATTAACCGAATTTAACGATCACGCCGTTATTCCTGCTGTTTTTGAATCCCCAGGCAAAAAACGCAACCGAGAGGACAACGTACAGCCCGTTCAGCGCGTTGGCGATGAGGAACGCCTGCGTATCGAAATGCCCGGTCACGATTACTGCGCGCATCCCCTCGAATATGTAGCTTGTGGGCGTAAACCGGGCAATCGCCTGCATCCAGGGTGGAAGCACTGATAAGGGATAGAATACCGCGGAAAACGGCATGAGGATCATGATCATGGACCACGCAAGCGACTGGACGCGGTATCCGTACTGGATGACGAGCCCCATGACCAGAAATCCGGTCCATAATCCGGTACACACGAGCGTCAGGACAAACGGGATGAGGTACCAGCCGAACTGGAAAATGTTGTAGGAAAACAGCAGATATGCCAGGAAGGACATGTAGATGGCCGAAATAATCAGCTTCACGACACCCACAAGCATCGTGGCGATGAAATACTCCGTAATGGAGATCGGTGTGGACAGGACGGCAAGCAGATTTTTGTCCCAGAATTCCCGGAGGAACAGGACGCCCATCTCCTGCTGGCTGCGGTACACAAACATCCAGAAGATGATCCCGCTGATGATGAAGGACGTAATGAACGGTACGCCGCTCTGCTGGCGCTGGATATAGACGGTCATGAGTCCCCACAGCAGGAGGTCGAAACTCGGCCACCAGAACGAATCCACAATTGCCCCCAAATCCCGCGGCCAGGTAACGATATGCCGGTATGCGATGGCGTAAATCCGCTTCAATCGCCTATTCATGGCGCACCTCCCTGATGAAGTACTGCTCGAGTGTCGGGGCCTGGATGGATATCGAGCCGTACTCGACGCCGATTTTCGCAAGATCGGCGAGTGTGCCTGCGATTGCTTCTTCCGTCACCGATATGGTCACGGAGCGTTCCCGCACTTCAATGGGTAACTTGCGTTTCTTGCAGTAGGCAATCGTCCGTTTCTGCCCATCTTTCATGGTAAGACGGATTGCGGTGTGGTGCATCCGATGGGCCAGATGATCGGGGGTATCCTCTGCGATGATGGAGCCGTGGTTGATGAAAATGACCCGGTCGCAGAGTTCCTCGATTTCCGCCATGTTGTGGGAGGTAATCATGACCGTCGTCCCGAACTCCTTCTTTGCAAGACTGATGTGCGAGCGGACCTGGTCTGCGATATCCGGATCCATGGAGCTGGTCGGTTCGTCCAGGAACAGGAGCTCCGGATCGTTGATGAAGGCTTTACACAGATTGACCCGCGCGGTGTTGCCGGACGACAAATCTTCCCCGATCATGTCTTTCCGGTCGGTAATCTGGAATGTTTTGAGCAGGGAAGTGATTTTTTCCTTTGGTTTCGGGACGTCATACAGGAGCGCGAACATATACAGATACTCCCAGACGCTCAACCGGTACGGAATTTTCGTGTATGCGGAGGCGAAGTTAACCCGGGAAAGTATTTCCTGGCGGTTGCTCCCGAATTCCTTTCCGAACACCGTAATGGTTCCTGATGTGGGGAGCGTAAACCCCATGATCATGGAAATCGTCGTCGTCTTCCCGGCCCCGTTGGGACCCAAAAGCCCCACGATCTCCCCTTTCCGGATCCGGAAGGAAATATCGTTGACCGCAACGGTTTTGCCGAACTGTTTTCTGAGTTTATCCACGACCAGAATATCCATAGATGCACCGCCGTCCGGAAGAAGAATGCACCAGTCCTGCAAAGAGGAACGGAAAATCCCGTCTTGGGAAAGGAGGTACGGCTATCATACTGCACCGAGTCCGGAAAGTGAAGCGGTCTGCGGAATATGGGGACGACAGGAATATTCTATGCAACCGCATCCCGAAGCGACTGCAGGGCTTCCGAAATGCGTGAAGGATCACGGAAAAGGTATGACTGGGATACGATACGGGTAGCGCCTGCTTCACCGACCGACTGGACGGATTCCCGGTCGATCCCGCCTTTCACTTCAATCGGAAGGTCCGGAAAATTCCGGTGTATGGTTTTGATCGCTTTGAGTGCCTGATCCTCAAATGGCTGCTGTGGTAGACCCATCGGAGCGGTAAAAACCAATACGCTGTCGATCTCCTCCAATAACGGCTCGATCTCCTCGATCGGCGTCTCGATATCCATGGAGAGACCGATTTCGCAGTCATGGGACCGCGCTTCCTCAAGGTATTCCCGGGGCGCATGCGCCTCGACCGGTGCGATGATCCGCTTACACCCGGCGCGTATGGCCAGATCGATCAATGTTTCCGGTTTAAGGGACAGCAGGCAGATCTCAAGAAACACATCCGGCATCAGGCGGGAGATATCCGGGAGCGGTGCAGTGATTGCCGGTATCATCGTGCCGTCCGATATGGTGATATGGACTGCTTCGATCAGTCCGGATACGAGTTGCAGCTTCCGCTTCAGTTCCGCTTCTTCCTGCTCGTGGATTCCGGGGAGGATGCTCATCATGATCGTACTTGTGGCTGGCTGGCGGGCATGCGTGATACGGGCGTTGACTCCTGTTCGGGCTGCACAACGGGAGGCGGTGTTTGAGCAACCGGAGTTGTTGGAACGGGCTGTGGTGATACAGGAACCTGCGGCATCGTTGACTGGGGCTGGACCGGTCTGGGAACGCCGAATCCGTACGGGCGTTGCTGTTCAGGGTAATACTGCTGGTACATCTGCTGCATGCTGGGCTGAGCTGGCTGCTGCGGTTGCTGACCGCCAACCGGCATATACGGATTTGACGGTGGCTCCTTCTTCTCCTTCATCTTGTGGTACAGGAGATAGCCGCCAACCAGAGCCGCGATAGCGACACTGAACACGACTGCCGCCATGGGGAACTGGAATCCGCCGGCGACGGAGAAGGTATCGGTCTTGGTCGTCACGCCGCCTTTGGCGGTTTTGGCAATGACGGTAAGCTGTTTGTCGCCGTTACCTAACTGTTTGGTCACCGGCACCTGCCAGTTACCCAGAACATCCGCTTTGGCCGCTCCCATGAAGGCATCCGGGGAAATGGTAACCGTGAGGTCCGCTTCCGGATCCGTGCGTCCGGTGAGGAGGAACGTCGTGTTAGTCTGTTTCTTGGCGTTGTAGAACGGGTCGATCGTCAGGGACGGTGGGGTTGCCGTTACCTGGGCAAGGAGCGGATTGACCGGTGCTCCGGTGGGTTGCAGCAGATCCGCAAGGAGCATGCTGGGCGGTGTGGGGGTCGCCGTTGGGAGCGGTTCGTACCCGATCGTTGGCGTTGCCGTGATAACACGGGTAATCACCCGGGGCGTCGGTTCCTCACCACCGTCATACCCGCCGATCGGCGCCTGAGGAGGCGTTGTGGGAGTCACGGTCGGCGACGTCACCGTGTAGCACAGACAATCCTCTGTCCCGTAGCACTGGGGATTGCGGCACTTGTTCCCGCTTGCCGTTTTCACGCAGATCATACTGGCGCCGCAGTCCGTATCAGTCGTGCAGGTGCCGTTGCAGGACGGCGTGGGTGTGGGACTGGTAATCTTGAAGCAGGTACAGTCCGTGACCCCGTAGCACTGGGGGTTGCGGCATTTCTTCGTACCGTCACTGTCCTGGATACAGACCATATCCTTCCCACAGTCGGCATCCGCAGAACATGCACTGTTGCAGGCTTTCGCCGGAGATGGAGAGGTCACTTTGTAACACCAGCAATCCTCAATACCGAAACATTCCGCGTTGCGGCATTTCCCCTGGCCGTTGACCTGGGTACAGACCATGCCGTCCCCGCAGGCCTTGTCGCTCGTACAGCCGGTGTTGCAGCGCTGCTGGATGGAAAGAGGATTTGATGTTGGACTACCCACGGCTCCACCTCGACCCCCAGTGTTTGGTGCGCATTTACAGCTTTTGACCATTCTGGGTTTGCCATAAACATTCAAAGGTTTATTCTGATCCTGCGACTCTGTCACGACGCCGATTTCCCCTTCTTTACACTTCAGCCGTTCGGTCATTTCAGCACATTTTTCTGCGGTGATTTCCACTTTTTGTGCTGCCCTACTTCGGATATCTCCGATTCCGCCCATCTGGAATACATAAATACCTACGGGAATAATAAGGAGGAGGAACAGCAGGGCAATTCCCTGGATTGGCTTCAGCTTGGATGACGAAAGCTGCATATATACCTCTACTATGAATCAGACATCATGCCACAGTCAAGCGGGCTTTTGGATATCCGGAGAAACGGATGGCTGCGGTTGCACGGGATTTGACGGTGGCTCCTTCTTCTCCTTCATCTTGTGGTACAGGAGATAGCCGCCAACCAGAGCCGCGATAGCGACACTGAACACGACTGCCGCCATGGGGAACTGGAATCCGCCGGCGACGGAGAAGGTATCGGTCTTGGTCGTCACGCCGCCTTTGGCGGTTTTGGCAATGACGGTAAGCTGTTTGTCGCCGTTACCTAACTGTTTGGTCACCGGCACCTGCCAGTTACCCAGAACATCCGCTTTGGCCGCTCCCATGAAGGCATCCGGGGAAATGGTAACCGTGAGGTCCGCTTCCGGATCCGTGCGTCCGGTGAGGAGGAACGTCGTGTTAGTCTGTTTCTTGGCGTTGTAGAACGGGTCGATCGTCAGGGACGGTGGGGTTGCCGTTACCTGGGCAAGGAGCGGATTGACCGGTGCTCCGGTGGGTTGCAGCAGATCCGCAAGGAGCATGCTGGGCGGTGTGGGGGTCGCCGTTGGGAGCGGTTCGTACCCGATCGTTGGCGTTGCCGTGATAACACGGGTAATCACCCGGGGCGTCGGTTCCTCACCACCGTCATACCCGCCGATCGGCGCCTGAGGAGGCGTTGTGGGAGTCACGGTCGGCGACGTCACCGTGTAGCACAGACAATCCTCTGTCCCGTAGCACTGGGGATTGCGGCACTTGTTCCCGCTTGCCGTTTTCACGCAGATCATACTGGCGCCGCAGTCCGTATCAGTCGTGCAGGTGCCGTTGCAGGACGGCGTGGGTGTGGGACTGGTAATCTTGAAGCAGGTACAGTCCGTGACCCCGTAGCACTGGGGGTTGCGGCATTTCTTCGTACCGTCACTGTCCTGGATACAGACCATATCCTTCCCACAGTCGGCATCCGCAGAACATGCACTGTTGCAGGCTTTCGCCGGAGATGGAGAGGTCACTTTGTAACACCAGCAATCCTCAATACCGAAACATTCCGCGTTGCGGCATTTCCCCTGGCCGTTGACCTGGGTACAGACCATGCCGTCACCACAGGCCTTGTCGCTCGTACAGCCGGTGTTGCAGCGCTGCTGGATGGGAAGCGGGGTGGCGGTTGGAGATGCATTTGATCCGCCATTATTACTTTTTGCTATTCCTGATGACTTCCCACTGGAATCACCCTGTCGGTACGGTTGGACTTTTGCACCACCCTCGATGACTTTCGCGGAATTGCCTGGTTGATTGGGAATCGTGTTCCCCTGTGCGGCACGCTTGCTGGTTACCACCATTCCATCGCCAACATTTTTTCGGGCAAACGAAAGATTGCTGAAGCTCATACCGCTCTGGGAAAGCGCAAAGACGAATACGGGAATCGCCAGAAGCAGGAACAACAGCATGATTCCCTGGAGAGGCTTCAGCTTGAATGGAGTGAATGGCATATATATATGATGACCACAGGAACGACAGTGAGTCAAGAAGGAGATGCGTCGATTACCGTTCCCTGCTGCGGATTTTGGCGATCCGGCGCAAAAACCGCTCCTGGGGTTCAAAGGGTGTCTGGAAAAACGCAGTGATCATTGCCTGCGCGTCGGATTCGGAGCAATGATCAGAGGATAATGCCAGTACATTGCAGTCGTCATGCATCCGTGCGCGCTCAACAACATCGGGATTCATACCAAAAGCGGCAAAAACGCCCTTCACCTTATTTGCGGCAATCGTCACACCGATGCCGGAACCGCAAATCACGATTCCCCTGCTTTCCCTGGTCTGTGCAACCCCGTCTGCCACGGCAAATGCGAAATCCGGGTAATCGTCGTTAACATTATAGGAGAATGCACCGCAGTCAGTAACCGTATACTGCTGGGACAGAAGCCATTTTTTCAGCGACTCCTTAAGGTGGAACCCCCGATGGTCGGAACCAATAAAGACATGCATGAGCGGATACTCCTCTCCGCCGGTGCGCCGCACTTACCGTGCCTGCTGCAGTGCAACGGCCACCGCATCGTATTTACCGTCCAGTGCCCGAAATATATCGTCGGTCAATATACCCCTGCCCCATGCAACCGCCAAATGCGTCCGCACGACGGCAACCATACCAACTGCATCCAGAAGGATCTGTCTGCCGAACCGCCGGTCCAGGCGGGACAATCCGTCGGCAATTTTTGCGGAGAGATTCGTGGCGCTTTCCAGTACCTGCTCGACAATATCCTCGTCTTTCCCTTCGAACTCATCCTCAAATGCCTCATGGGTATCCATGAGGGCGACGAACGCGTCCTGCCAGAGTTTGTTTTCGTGAAATGACATAACAACAGGTATTGTACCGTATTTCCGACGAATCCGCTATGCATCAAGTAATTTCCGGTACATGCGAACATACTCCTTAGCACTCCTGTTCCAGGAAAAATCCGCCCACATCGCTTCCCGCACCATAGCTGACCATGATTTCGGTTCGTCCTCCCTGAGGATAATCGCCCGCCACATCGCCTTGCACAGATCCTCAACGGTGTAGTCCGAAAAAACGAATCCCGTTTTTCCGTCTTCCACGGAATCAGCCAGCCCGCCGGTTTTGCGTACCAGTGGAATCGCACCGTAGCGCATGGCAATCATCTGGGTCAGCCCGCATGGTTCGAATTTGGAAGGAACGAGGATTACATCGCTCCCTGCATAAATCCGCCGCGCCAACCGTTCATCAAACGTCGACACGTATGCGACATTTACCTTTTTCGTATCCAATTTCGTAAGGGCAGCCACCTGGTTTTTCTCCCCTGTCCCCAGAAGCACAACTTGGAAGTGTTCAGCCGGCATGCGCCGCGCCGCTTCCATGATCAAATCAACACCCTTCTGTTTGGGCTCGATCCTGCCCACAAACCCGAATAGGCACGCATCCGTCTGTGGAAGACCGACGGCCTTCTGGAGCCGCGATTTATTCTCCTTTTTCCCGGCAAAAACCGTTTGCCGGTTGAAATTGACGGGCAGATTGGGATCTGTCTTGGGATCCCACACCCATGCATCGATCCCGTTAAGGATGCCGACCACCCGGTCGTGGCGACGCTTGAGAACGTCGTACATATCCTCACCGAAGGCGGGCGTCATGATTTCCCTGGCATAGGAGGGTGAAACCGTCGAGATGACATCCGCGTGTTCCAACCCTTCCCGGAAGCAATTCACATACCCGCCGCTCTTGGTTTTCTGGACATGGAACACCGACGCAGGAATCCCGGTGTCCAGCATCTGCCCCAACGGGAACCATCCCTGATACAAAAGATTATGGATTGAAAGAACGGTTTTATACCGGGTACCCTGCATGGATTCCGGTTCGCGTTTCCTCGTTTTGTTGGATTCGCCCAACAACACCGGGACAAGTGCCGTATGCCAATCGTTGCAGTGGACGATGTCGTATTCGAGCGTTTGGGGCTGCTTGAGATACGCGGCAAGGCAGACCGAATAGAACTGGAATGGATTGTTCTCGTACACGAGCAGCCTGGGGTGCCGGAACAGGAGCACTTCGACTTTGGAATTGGGAATGTGCACGCGGTAGATAAATACGAGTTCCCGCTTCCCTGCAAAATCAACGGCCAACGGGCACAGACAAGTACCCTCCCTGTGCTTAACCTTGATCTTTTCGTAATAGGGTAACGCAACGGTAACGGATACCCCTGCTTTCGTGAGCGCCACGGGAAGCGCATGGCTCACGTCCCCAAGCCCTCCCCGTTTGTAAAACGGCACGCATTCGCTTGTCGCAAAAAAAACTCTCATAGATCCATGATACCCAAGAACCGCCAAATTGGAAACGAAGAATCGGAATAGTGCTATGCCCGCGTCGAAAGGATATGCTGATATACCGCTTCATAGCCGTCCATCATTCTGCGGTGGGTAAACCGCTCCTCAACATGTCTGCGGCATGCCGCCCGGTCCAATTCCCCGATCCGTGCAATCGCTTCCACGAGCCCTTCCACACCCTGCTTTTTGATGATCCATGTCCCTTTTCCGGGGCGCTTCGTATCATCCGGGTCGATCACGAACCCTGTCACGCCGTCCTTCACAATCTCGGAAACCGATCCCCGGTTATAGGCGATGACCGGCGTTCCGCAGGCCATCGCCTCGACCATGACTAATCCGAACGGTTCTTCCCATTGGATGGGAAACAAGAATGCGGCAGCGTGACGGTATTGCCCCAGCAGCTTGTCCCGTGCCACAAATCCCGCATGCACGATGCGGGAGTTGTCGATATGGCCGGCTATGCTGGTATGCCAGTACGGATCGTCCGGCTTCGGTTCACCCAGAAGGTGCAGCGGTCTGCCGGACAGGAGCGCCGCCTGGACGGCAAGATCTACTCCCTTTTCCTCCACCATGCGTCCGGCAAGAAGCAGGTATTCCCCGGATCCATCACCCACCGGAAAGGCAGTCGGATTGATGCCGTGGTAGACGGTTCCGGCGTATTTCAGGCTGGGCAGTGCCCGCCGCTGGCTGTCGCTGATGGAAACATACCACTGGGACTCACGGGTCCGTTCCAGGATATCCGACCGTACGGCGTCGGTCAGCGGACTGTGTAATGTGGAAACCACGGGGGTCTGGCATAACGGAGCCAATACGGACGAGCGGATATCGAATGCCGAGTGGATGATGTCGAATGCCCCTGCATTTGCCATCTGGAAACAGAGGGAAATAAGGAGATACTCGTAATCGCTCCAATGCCCGGAAGACACCGAGGGTTTCTGGGAAATGGCCGTGTCCGATACGGAAACGAGGCGCGCAGATGTATGCGAGTCGCCGCTGGCAAACAGGGTAACCGTATGTCCCCGCTTTACGAGGGACTCCGCTATCGTATGCATCACCTGTTCGGGAGCGCCGCTAAACCCTTTCGGCACAACGGAAGGCATCGGGGGCAGCCGGATGAAATTCGATGCCAGGACAGCGATGCGCATACGTCTCACTGTATTCAGTCATTGCCGTTGATGAGCGGCAGGATTTTTTCCTTGAGAATCATCTTCAGGGAATATTGGTTCACGACCTTTCGGTAAAAATACGCCTGCGGCAGGGATTTCATCGTCGATTGGATAAAGTCGGCAACCCGTTTCGGGTCGTCGGTGAGGGAGAAATAATTGATGTTCGTCGTACCGATCTCGCGAAACGGCGGAATATCGGAAGCAAATATCGGACAGCGGATAAGTCCGGCCTCAAGAAGAGGTAATCCAAATCCCTCGATGCTGCTGGTCAGGAGAAGAAAATCGGACATGAGGTATGCCTCCGGCATAGGAATGCGCGTATCCGGCTTCTGGGGCACGTGATTCCGGAAAAATTCCTCCAGGAAGAATACGTGCTGTTCCAGGTGGTACCCTTTCACAATCTCCTTCAGTTTTTCGAAGTACTGGATGTTCTCCACGCGTTTCCTATCGATGTTTGCTGTCAGAATCAGTTTGAAATTGACTCCCCGGGAAACCAGGTGCCGGGTGATTTCGATGCCGTATTCGATTTTTTTCCTAGGTACGGCCCGAACCGGGATGAGACCGATAAGGTCGCTGTTCAGTCCGTCAATATGGTCATAGAACTGCCGCATGACGGGCGACAATCCCAGAAATTTGGCGATATCAAGCCCGTTGGGTACCAAATGCACCTCTTTGGGTGGATCGTTTTTGAGTGCCCGCAGAAGGTTCTGTCTTAAAAAATCCGAGACGCACACGTAGGTCATGGCTTTATAGGAAGTAACCAGCAGATTCCAGGGGAAATGCTCGGTAAGTTTCCTGCCCAGATGGAAATTCGGATCGTCGAAGAACGCCGTATCATGCACCCAGGCGATGAACTTCACGTTGGGCATTTCCTGCATGAGTTTGACGATCGCGGAGGTGAGCGCGAGGTTGTAATGCCGGGTCATGATGTTATGCACGATCACGACCTGGATATCGTGGGTAAGAATGTACCGCTTGAGTTTTTGGTACAGACTCCGTTCCAGCTGGTAGAAATGCCGCGAAACCACGCCTTTTTCCAGTTCCGAAAGAACTTTCAGCACCAGCTGGTTGCTCGCACTGATTTGCCGGAAAACGTGGACGGGAATGTCCTTACGGAATTGTCTGCCGCTTCCCACCAGGATGTCGACTTTATAGTTGAACAGCCGAAACAGACGAGCGTGATCCCGGATAATGACATCAACCCCCGAAATGGTCGGAGGACCGGAAAAATGAACGATCGCAATGTGCGGCTTTTTCCCGTTTTGGGGTGGCAACGGTGGGGATGATGGTAACGTCTGTGGGTTTGCCATATATCGGATAGGTATTATGATACCGGTTTTTCCATGACAGTTGCATATGCGGATTCGTACCCGTCTACCATCGCGCCGATACTGAACCGCTTCTCCACCGCACTGCGGGCATCCCTGCGCATCCTGCCATACACCGCATCATCCATCGCCAGCATTCCTTTAAGCGCGTTGATAAGCGCAGGTACGGCAACTGTGTCTTCCTGCCAATCGTCCAGAGGTTTGTTCGCGGGCCACTGGGATCCTTCAATAAGCCAGCCCGTCTTTCCGTCTTCAATAATTTCGGGTGTCGAACCGAACCGTGTCGCGATCACCGGCGTGCCGCAGGCCATTGCCTCTGTCATGACCAGACCGAACGGTTCCTGCCAGCGTATGGGGAACAGCAAGGCGGACGCGTTTCCAAGAAAATCACTACGCTGGGACTCCTTCAATTCGCCGACAAACTGAATCCGTTGCCCATCAATAAGCGGTTTGACGAACCGCTCGAAAAACGGCCGGTCGATTGCATCCACAATGGCAGCGATTTTCAACGGTACGCCGACCGCCAGTGCTGCCCTGATCGCTTCCACCGCTCCCTTCTTGGGGGTAATACGGCCGATCCATGCAAGATAGGTGCCACGCTTCTCCCTGAACGTGAAGGATGCCGTAGGAATGCCGTTGTACACGGTCCGCACATAGTTTAATCCGGGCATTCCTGTGCGCTGTTTATCGGAAATGGAGACAACCGGAATAGTCGGAAACCGTTCATACACCCGGCGTTTCATGGGGTCGATTTCCGATTCAACGAGCGTCCCATGGATGGTGTGGATAACCGGTACGCCGGCAGTTTTGGCGAAAAAGAAGGTCATCGGATCATGCGAATGGATGATATCGAATGCTCCGGAGTGCTCGAATGCAGGATAAATATGAAGTAGTGAGGTAAACGCATTGCCCTTTTTCGTGCCGTCATTACCGATGGCCGTCGGGTAATACGAAGAGAGTGTCCCGGCTGTTTTGCTGTCGCCGGACGCAAAGAGCGTCACCGCATGGCCGCGTCGGACCAGTTCTTCCGTAAGATCCGAAACAACCCGCTCGACGCCGCCGTATCCGGCAGGTGGTACTGCGACCCATGGAGGCGCAATCTGCGCAATACGCATATGCCCAATTATCCCCGATTTTTCCCGGAAGCACAAGTATTCGGAGGCGGCAAATACCTACTGTCATACATATAAATAGCCCGCTCGTTCAGGCAAATCGTCGCGTATCAAAAGCTTCGGAAATCCGGGGATATGTCACGTACCGGAGGGTTGATTGGTACAAAGAAGTATGACAAACCGGAACAGCGCCAACTGCCTTCTCCAGCGCCAGGGTTCGCCAATGAGCCGCCACAGCCATTCCAACCCAAGTGACTGGACCGCTTCCGGGGCACGCTTAACCCTGCCGGCAATCACGTCGAATGACCCGCCGACCACCATGAGGATCACCCGTTCCCCTTTCAGTCGTTTTACCAGTGCGTCCATGAGATATTCCTGTTTGGGTGCGCCGAATCCCAGAAAGACGATTCTCACGTTTCGACCGCGGATGATGTGGACGAGGCTGTCAACCAAGGTGTCCGGAATGGATGACGCTTCGATATCCGGCCCGTCCTCAGCGATGCCATCCAATCCCGGAAATTGGGCTCGGAGATTGGCAAGCGCCTGCGCCGCGATTCCACCGCTCCCCCCGACCAGAAGCACGCGGCCATGCCTGTCGGCAGCCAATCGGCAAAGGTCAGAAACGAAATCGATGCCGGATATCCGCTTGACTGCGGGAGTATGCTTTTCCAGAATCCACTCGAGCGGTTTTCCGTCGGGCAATGCGATGTCCGCTTCATTAAGGATATCCAAGAACCGCTGATTGTCCCGGGCAAGCACGATCTGTTCGGCGTTGGGGGTGACGATCGTCAGGGGAAACGATCCAGCGGTCCGGGATTGCCGGGCAAATACGGAAGCGCAGACCAATAGAATCTGTTTCCTGGATGCGGTCGTCACCGATACGTCCAGAACGGAAGATTTCGCCAGCATACGCGGTTGTTCCTATTTCCGGCTTACACTGCGTTTGTACAGTTCGATATTCTCGATTGCCACTCCGGTCCCTCGCACGACGCACAACAGCGGATCTTCCGCTACGTGACAGACAACTCCTGTTTCGCGGGTCATGAACATATCCAGATGCGTGAGGGTCGAGGTACCCCCTGCCATGACGATTCCCTTATCGATGATATCTGCAGCCAGCTCTGGCGGCGTATTCTCCAGCACCTGTTTCACGGCACCGATGATCTGCTGGAGGACAGGCATGATCGCCCCGGTCACTTCTTTCCGGGTCAGTGTGATCATTCGCGGCAATCCGCTGATGGCGTCCCGTCCCCGGACCTCCATGGAATCCACGACCGGTTTCTGTGCCATCGAACTCTGTTCGGACCGGCTGGGTTTCTCCTCCGGCATGGCATCCCCAAGGGTAATTTTGATTGTTTCCGCCATCCGTTCGCCGATAATGAGATTGTATTGCCGCTTGATGTATTGGGCGATCGCTTCCTCGATTTTATTTCCCGCAACCCGGGCGCTCCTGTGGACGACAACACCACCAAGCGAAATGACGGCCGCCTCCGTTGATCCACCGCCGATATCCACGATCATATTGCCCGACGCCTGGGCAATCGGTATCTTTGCCCCGATTGCGGAGGCAAGCGGCTCTTCGATGATGTAGACGACTTTCGCTCCTGCCGAAAGCGTAGCATCCATGACTGCCCTGCGCTCCACCTGTGTCACGCCGGTCGGAACACAGATCATCACCTCCGGCTTGAAAAACCGGTTTTTCCCGACGGTGCGGTCGATAAAAAACGACAGCATGGCCTCGGTGATGCGGTAGTCGGCAATGACACCGTCGCACATGGGACGGGTTGCCGTAAAGGTTCCCGGGGTACGGCCAAGCAAGTCCTTCGCCTCGTTCCCTACGGCAACCACCCGGTTATCATCCACCGTGACTGCCACGACCGTCGGCTCGTTGAGGACAACACCCGATCCGGCGAGCCACACCAGTGAGTTGGCCGTTCCCAGATCGATACCGATACGTTTTGTAAACATGCGGGACATACAATCTTCTTAGTGCGGTTTGGGAGTGTTCCGGTAAGCCGGAATTGAGCTCCTACCGGTTTCGACCGGTCCGATCCGCTTTGTTCCATTTTATCATATATCATCGTATAATAACGGGTATGCTGAGACGGAAAATCCTCAATCCGCTGCTTTCGCTCCTGACGGTTTGCGTCATCATGGGCGTATCCATTGCGGTAATCGCATACGGCCGAGGATACCGGCTGGATTTCAACAAAAAATCCTTCGGGACGACCGGAGTAATCGCCGCAACCTCCGATCCTACTGGCGCACAGCTTTTTATCGACGGCAAACAGCGGATGCCCACAAACACCAACCTGAATATCGCTCCCGGCTGGTATGACGTCACAATCGTGAAAGACGGGTACCAACCTTGGGAGAAACGTGTTCGCGTTCAGGGTGAAGTACTCACGCGGGTAGACGCGGTGTTATTTTCCAGCAATCCATCCCTTTACGCTCTCACTACCAACGGCGCCATGAACCCCACCCTCTCACCGGATGGAACCAAACTTGCCTATGTGGTACCGGAAACCGCCGAAGCGACCAACGGAGCCCGTATGGTAAGCCGTGCCGGCGTGTGGGTCCTGGATCTTGTGGACAAACCCCTCGGGATGAACCGCGATGCACGCCAGATCCTCAAACGCGAACAGCTCAACACCGACGATGCATCACTCCAATGGTCCTCGGACAGTAAACAAATTTTGCTCACGACATCCACCCAGGAGTCCTATCTCCTCGAAAGCGACCGGAAGAATGATGTTGCCCAATTCGTAACTGATTTGGAGACACTCAGAAACGAATGGGAAGAACTCCGTCTTGCTAAAGCCAAAGAACAGCTCCTGTCTTTGAAAGAAGAGCTGATATCGGTTGCAACCACATCCATGAACATCCTGTCGTTTTCCCCGGACGAGACGAAACTCCTGTATGAGGCGAGCGTATCCGCGACCATCCCCCGTATCATCAATCCGCCGCTCATCGGAACGAATCCCACCGATGAAATCCGGGATATTACCCCCGGGAACGTCTATGTCTATGACATCAAGGAAGACCGGAATTATCTCATCGGCGCATCCGTATCCCTCATCTCCCAGCCTTCCGTGAGCCCGGCTCCTGTCGTCAGGGGAATACGTCCGACTCCCAGTCCCACGCCGAAACTGGAACGTTCGAATGCATTGGTCCAATGGCTCCCGACCTCCAAGCATCTGGTGATTACGGGGAAAGGTACGGTCGAAGTGTTGGACGCGGACGGAACGAACAGGAAAGTGGTCTATGCGGGACCGTTCTGGGACGGATTCGCTGCACCCTGGAGCAATGCGGGCCGTATCGTCATTCTCACCAATCTTAATCCGTCGGCATCCGCCATCGGCAATCTGTACGCCGTGAATATCCGGTAAAAATGCGCCCCTGGAAGGAATCGAACCTTCATCGGAGGTTTAGGAAACCTCTACTCTATCCGTTGAGCTACAGGAGCATAGATAAATGAGCCAATAACGGCTTTTTTTAATGCCACCACGTATTTTAGCGTATTGCCGCCTTTTATCAAACGTACTCTACACATGCCGTATGGTAATTTTCCCGCCTTCTTTCCGTGCAAAACGACAACCGGGGAAAAATTGATTTTGGGAATACCCGTAATCGAGGACCAATAATTAAGACAGACGTCAGCGTTCATGTCTTCATAAATTCGAATACCCACACGTAATTGTGATAGGGAAATATGTAAACACTCCGTGAGGGCCAATATGAATACACGAATAAGGTCAGGATCGGAATTAATCAGGCTGAAATCTTTTTTACTCCCTTCCGCCCAATATAAGACAGCCATAATTAGTATTTTCTCTTTCTCCGTTGTAGAGGGACAAAAAGCCATCGCATCTTCATACGCACTCTGTTCTGCGAATTCTTTTCGTTTTCTGCTCCCTCCCCGTTTCCCTCGCCAATACGAAACAACCCGAGGATCTATCGGCACGTCTTTGATATATCGGTAAATCGAACCGTTACCTACAGGAATAACCTGTTTAATTTCGGGAAGACTGTATCCTTTTGTGCGTAAATCACGGATAGATCGAATGGTCTCAGGGGTCAATCGCTTCGCCATATTCAACTCAGTCTACTGAATGGGAATTATCATGTCAAACTAAAACGTACTCGTATTTCCATAATATTAACCCTGGAAATATGCTACAATGCGAGGCATCGGGATGTAGTTCAGTTGGTAGAACGCACGGTTCGGGACCGTGAGGTCAGCAGTTCGAGTCTGCTCATCCCGACTAGTGAATAACTGATGTTGTTTTAACAAGGCCCAAGTAAACGTCGTCGGTGCGTTTTTCTCCGGAACTGTAGATAACGGCAAGCGGTTGATATAAGGGACAGCGGAAAGGGCAATGCAACTGCGGGCATGGTGGTAAAAGTTAGACTGTTATTCTTTTTTTAGCCTCTATATAATCCTATAACAGTTGACAGGACTAACTCTCTATGTTATAACTTCCCTTTAAATAAGCTCATAAAACCATATTCGTCTGCGAATATCTCATTTGTTTTAGAGCTTATAGTTATCTCTTGCTGTTGTACATTCACACTGCTGAACTCCTCTCCTCCAACTCGGATGGGTAACATGGGGACATAATTGATCTGTGTCCGGATATTACCTATTCGAGGTAAAATTT
>CAYTIP010000003.1:0-16687 GCA_964437805.1 uncultured Gammaproteobacteria bacterium
CGTCACCGGTCCGACAGGCGCAACCGGCACAGCAGGACCGACGGGAGCAACCGGATCCATCGGAACAACAGGACCCACCGGTGCATCCGGTGCTGCCGGTCCGACCGGCTCAACAGGGGCAACAGGAATCACCGGACCGACAGGAAGAACAGGCGTCACCGGACCGACAGGAGCAACAGGTGTTGCCGGACCCACCGGAACTACCGGCGTCACCGGACCGACGGGTTCAACCGGAGCGACAGGCGTAACTGGCCCGACGGGGGCTACGGGTAGCACCGGTCCGACAGGTTCCACGGGATCCGCAGGACCCACCGGTGCAACCGGTCTGCTCCAGGCTGGAACATTCACAGGACAAACGCCGCACTGGGATCAAACAAGCGGTCAATGGGTCATCGATGGATTCCTCTTCAACGACGGAACGAAAATCGGCATCGGCACAACCGCTCCAAGCCAAATTTTCCAAATCAACACGTCCAGTGGCGGCATCGGAACCGGCACATTTGTCGTTACCTCAACCGGAAAAGTCGGAATTGGAACAACCTCCCCCGGCACATATGGCGAATTAGAGGTGGTTGGTGATGTCGCTGCAAAAATCTATTACGACTATGACGATTCGAACCAGGGGTACTATCTGGATCTTGCCAACGGCACGACCTCCCTCCTGGTGGCAGGAAAAGTCGGCATCGGAACATCCAGCCCGAATGCCAACACGATGCTGGACATCAATCAGCCGGATGCCATGAAAAAAGCCATCTTCTTCTCAGGCAACAGCGCGACGATCAGCGCCAACAACATCAACATCGTTCTGGACCCCTGTGGTGACGGAGGAGCGGCAACCTGCGAGAAAATGGTACAGATCGGCGACGGTGCAACCAAACTCAACGTAGGAACCCTCGATCCTCCCTATACCATCAACGGAGAACGCTACGCGACCTACGTTCCGGCCATGGTCGGGCAGAACGAGGAAGTCGCCGGAACCGTCACCACGACCGAAGCAGTTCCCGGTGTTGGATTCCGTACCATACTTTCCTTCCCAAGCCAACCCAAAGCCTCCGACCTCTGGTTGTTTGCCAAAGTGACCGATCTTTCCAAACATATGGAGGATATGGTTGTCCTACTCACGCCTTCCGGCAACAGCCGTGCGTGGTACGAATTGGATACCGGGCGGATGACGCTTTCCATCTACACATCACGACCGTCACGGGTATCCTACCGGCTCACGGCCCCGCGGTTTGATGCGGACAAATGGAAAAATACCAGAAGCAGCGAAGGCGGAGCAGGGTTCGTCCTTTCGATGCCGGATCTCTCCCCTATGGACACCACAGCTCCGGAACGCACAACAGAATCATTTACTATCCAAAGGACAAGTACTGATACGTTCACCATCAAAAACCAGATTAACACGATCATCCACGATGTCAGTGCGTTTTCCGAAAGCACGATTGCCAACCTCACGGCAGGAATCGTACGGGCAACCCGGATTTCCACGGATGAACTGGTCATTGGCGGCGTATCACTCCCCGAGTATATCCGCACCGTCATGAGCGCTGTCGCACCGACCGTGACACCGGTTGCATCCACGCCGCAGATTCGAACCGACGTTATCTCTCCATTAGCATCAGACAGTATTGATCTGGTTCTAAATAATTCAAACAATAATGATAACGATACTTTTGCATCACCCGTACCCGCAGTACGGATCCGGAATGAAAACGGTGATATCGTCACCAGTATCAACGCGTTCGGCGACCTCATGACGGACGGCACGGTTCAGGCATCCACCGTTTCCGCCGAAACGCTCGAAACAGATACCCTGACCGCCGATACTATTGATACAGAATCGATCGAAACCGCATCGCTGGAAACGGATGGATTGATTGCAGGCGAAGCGACGATCAGCGGAACCTTGCAGGCAGACCGCATCAGAACCCGGTTTGGCGACCTGGAAGACACCCTCACGGATATGGGGTCATCCGTATCTTCAGCCTTGGCAAGGCTGGCCGAATACCGGTCTGAACAGGAACCTGCAGCAACCCAAACCGCACTCCTGCTGCCGCCCCAGCCGCTCAATTCGGATCTGACTGCCACGACTGCAGCACTTCTTGCCTCAATATTCGGATCGCCGCCGGAAACACCGGTTGAAGTAAACCTTTCCGGCAAAGAACTTACCATCGATTCGGTCAAACTCCTCAATACGATTACGGCCCTGGGAGGAGCAACACTGGGTGAAACCATGATTGCCGGTTCGCTCCTGGTAGATGCGACAATCCAGGTGGACATCAATGGCATCCAATCCCTGGGAATGCCGCTTGCACTTCAATCCGGCGGCCTGTACGGGATTAATATAATGAATGGCGCAATGGTAATCGACGAACAGGGTAATGCAACGATCCGAAGCGATCTGAGTGTTCTTGGCACCCTGTCCACATCCACCATCCGGCCGGTCGGAGGTGATATTGCCATCGACCTGTCCGAACCCGCACCTGCATCCGCCTCGGGTGGGGAGGCAACAGGTTCCGCAACCACGACATTCGGCCGGTTCCTGGTCAAAGGAACAAACGGTGAAACCGTCGCATCCTTTGACAGTAATGGTATGGCCAGCGTCTCGGGCACCTTGTCGACCAAGGACCTGAAGACGCAAAAGCTGACGGTCGTGCGGGAAAACGGTGCAATGAGCGAAACGGCATCGGTCGGAGGCGCAACACTTCCTTCAGGAGAACTGAGCGTTACGATCCGGACATCCCAGGTCAGCGTACAGTCCCTGATTTTCATAACACCTACAACATCCACGGACCGGACGCTTTCCGTGACCGATACAAAGGACGGCGCGTTCACCGTAACGATCAGCTCCCCCACTATCTCGGATATCGGCTTCAACTGGTGGGTCATCAACTAATCCATCCGTCACGCATCCAATACGCAATGTGACAGAGCAGGGGTGAAGACTGTGGAAGATAAGAGAAGGAGTATCGGGGAAATCGGATCAGCCCTGACTCAGGCTTTCGAGGAATTCTGCATTGGAAGTGGTCTTTCCAAGACGCTCGATCATCATAGCCGTCTGTTCATCGTCGGACAAGAGCGCCAGCATATGCCGGAGCGTAACGACCCGCTTCATGGCTTCCGGACCGATCATGAGCTCGTCATGGCGAGTGCCGGAGCTGGTGATGTCGATTGCAGGGAAAATTCTACGTTCCTGGAGTTTCCGGGAGAGGTGGAGTTCCATATTCCCCGTTCCCTTGAACTCTTCATAGATAAGATCATCCATACGGCTTCCGGTCTCGATAAGACAGGTGCCGATGACGGTCAGGGATCCGTTGGTTTCCTTTCCGGAATCCGGGGCGCCTTCGATACAGCGGGCGGCACCCAGGAATTTCTTGGCCGGGTACAACGCGGCCGGGTCAAACCCGCCGGACAGGGTTCTGCCCGAAGGATTCACTACCATATTATATGCGCGTGCAAGCCGGGTGACCGAATCCAGCAGGATGACGACATCCTTCCCCAGCTCTACCAACCGCTTCGCGCGGTCCAATGCCACTTCCGCGACCCGGACCTGCTCGGCCGGTGACTGGTCGAAATTACTGGAAAGGACTTCTCCTTTGATACTCCGGGAAAGATCCGTCACTTCTTCGGGCCGCTCTCCGATGAGTGCCGCCATAAGGTGAACGTCCGGATAATTGGTGCTGATGCCTGTTGCGATTTCTTTGAGGATGGTTGTTTTCCCTGCCTTCGGCGGCGACACGATCAGTCCACGCTGTCCGAATCCGATGGGTGACAAAAGGTCGATGATACGTGTGGAAAGCGGCAACTGGCCGGTTTCCAGTTTGAGGTGGACGCTCGGGTAAATCGGAACAAGGTCGTCAAACCGTGCCCGCTCCTGCATCCCTTCGGCTTCCACGCCGTTGATCTTTTCAACCTTAAGGAGTCCCCAGTACCGTTCGTTATCCTTGGGTTGCCGTGCCTGTCCGACCACCTCATCCCCGTTTCGAAGAAGAAACCGCCGGATTTGGGATTGGGAAATATACACGTCCCGGTCAGAAGGGGTAAATTTTGGGCGAAGAAATCCATGCCCTTCCTGCATAATGTCCAGAACACCCTTCACGGTTTCGGTCGGAACATTGATATCCTGGGATCCGCCGCTTTCCGCCTGCGAGAAATCCCGCTGCGGCCGACGGTATCCGCCGTTTCCACCGAATCGCTGACCCCGGAATCCTCCCTGTCCGTATGGACCGGATGGATTGGATGGACGGGAAAAACGGGAAAATCTCCCCTGTTCCCGACTTTCCCGATGGGACCCCCCGGGCCGTTGTTCGGGGGCCGGAGGAGCGCTGTAAATAGGTGCGGATTGCTGAATAGGCGTATTTGTGGGGAAAGAAACGGACTGATCATCCCCCCGTACCGGTCCCCCGACCAGAGCGTCAACGGACAACTCTTCGGATTTCACCGGGGGCGTTTCCGCCGCGGGAGATGTCACGCTTGGAACTTGGGCTTCTTTGGGCTGTTCGGGTTCGGTTTTTGCCTGTTGGGTCCGTTTGGTTGATGCTTTGTATGCCATAGGATTGGTGGATCTGGTTAAAGGAATGGAGTTGTTTATGAAACCATCGTAATCAGTGTGATTGCGGGATGGTGAAGTCCGATTCGTGATAACTGTTGCATCCCCTCCGGTAATCCAGTCTGTGCTGTTGGATACGTCGCTATACTACGGATCTACGATCGAACAATTCAGCTTGGAATCACCTAACCAACAAAGAGGAAATGCGAGTTCTTGGTGTATTGTACGCAGGAGAGGCCGTGTTTGTCAATAGCCAACTTCCTTCATTCGTCCCGGCCCAACCTGGTAAATCCCCGTATCGCCCGATTGGAATACCAGGGTCCCCAGTGATGCGATGGTCGTTTCCTGAAGATTGGCATACTTCTGCCGCTCCAATGGACCGATGAGCACGTATTCGACGGCGTATGTATCCAACAGTTCCCGGGTTACCTGGGGATCCGTTGATTCGTAGATCAGGCGAACATCATCCTTTCTGGGACCGACAACATTGTACGATCCGCGCCAGAGCCACTCGTGGACCGCCCATCCGGTCACCGTCGGAACACCGGAAAACGCGGAAACCTGGTTGTAATCCGTATAGCTGTCGCCGTCCGCTTCCACGATCACCGGGAGCGCGCCGACCGCATGCATCGAACGGTCCCACGCCGGAGAATTGCGCAGGAGAGATACCCGCGAACGCAGCCACTGGATTGCCCGGAAGTAATCCGGATACTCCTTTTCCATCCAGCTCAAGCCCGAGAGGGAACGGTATGTCTTCAGGTCACCGAAATAGGACCGGATCGAAAACAAGGGATAGATGGACACGAGGAAGAGCTGTGGCAGGAGGAGGAGAAGAAAAATCCCCCGGACAATCCTGAATGACCGGGCGCGTTTTCCTTTCCCCGGCCGGTGAAACAGGAAATGGATGATGACGAATGCCGCGACGATGGACCAGAGCATGAATGCCTCGTATCCGAGTTTGAACATGGTATTGCTGCGGAAGTGTCCGGGATAGATATCCTTGACGTAGAAAAATTCCGGAATTGTAATAAGAACCAAACCGGAGATATAGAATACTTTTAGTATCCGGTGAAGTGGACTGTTGGGGTAGTCTGAATTCCATATTTTTCTAAAAAATAGCCAAATACCGGTAAACCAGAAGAATCCCCACAGTAATGCCATCATCCACAGAGGTGAACGCTGACACTTCTCCACCCCTTCGAAAAGAAATGGCCCCAGGGTTGAATTGGCAAGAAATGCAGGTGGGCAATTAACGCCGATACCGGTTGCGAACGAACTGAAATACTGGAGAAAGGGCAACGCCGTGAGGAATGCGGCTACACCGACAATATCGATAGGCACCATGACCCGTTTGATACGGTCAAACCACGCGTTCTGACCAACTGCCGGAACGGCAACCGGTCTCCTGATGCCAGGAATATGGATGCGCCGGAGCACAAATCCGAGATTCGACAGTACGAGGAAGCCGAATACCATGGCGTATACTGGACCTCCCAAGGCATTGGTCATGAGGAGGACACCGATCAAAAACCCCAAAAATATGCAATGGACCACGGGTACCGCGAATTTGGCCATCCCCAGCCGTTTCCCATTCTTGGTCCATATCATGATAAGAAGTGCAATCGTCAGTAGCGCAAACGGGATGGCCAACACATGACCATGGACGTCCGACACGACGAACGAATAACTGGGAAACTCATGGATCGTGAACGGGATAAACCGGGTAGCGTTTGCGTACCAATAGATTGCAAGGCCTTCCCCGAGCCGTTTGGAGAATTCCTGCCATGGCCAAAGCAGCGTCCAGAAGGGTACGACGTTCTCTCCAGTGTACCCTTTCGTAAAGGCATAGATCGTCTGCATATTTCCCCCCAGCGTAAGAAGGAAGGCCGTCAGCAGACCCGCGGTTATCTGCCGTACGACCGTGCGTACCGTCCCGGTTCCGACAGCAATACCGGATAATTGGGCGCCGATCGAGAAGCTCATGCTCGCCGTCAGGGCAAACAGCGTAGCCAGCATGAGGTTAAAGGCGACGCCAAGCTCAAGTCCCGAAAGCATCGTCAATACCGCAGTTACCAGATGACCGAAAAAGTAGTAGTTGATGAATCCCCCTGCCCACCACATGTCGGCAGCCGGAAAATACCGGCTATTGAGGATGGACTGCATAAACCCGTAATCCATGAATTTTTCCAGCCCACGGATCGACGGTTCGTGTGCCTTCACCCAGGACCATACAAACAGCAATCCGAGAAATGCGCATTCTTCCAGAAAGAACAGGAGGATAGTGCGGATAACCCGCCGTGGTTTCGGGGGTGTTCCCGTCGGGATACATACCCGGTGTACCAACGCGCCGGATACAAACAGGGCAATAAGAAGTCCGATAAGGGTCGATTGGACAAACGGAAGAATCCGGAATGTCCCGAAAACGAACATGCCATAGGACAGAAGCGCCATGCCAACTGCTTTGGAAAACAGGTACCCCTGGTCAAACCATCCGGAAACCGTACCCGGCTGGGAATCCTTCGCGCGCGAAACAAACAGCGCTTTGGTAATCGGGAATGCGGCGGCCCCCACCACAAACAATGCGAGCCACCATTGAAAAACAAGAATACTGTCCGAAACCGGCATACCAACTATTCTACCATGCAGCCGGAAAATCCCTACCCCTCGGTACGGATGATGCAGTATGATGAAAAAGGCGGTATTTTCTATGCACCGGATCCGGATTCGCCTCCATCATCGGCCCAGCACACTGCTGTTTTATGCAGCCATCCTTCTGGGATCGGGGCTTCTTATGTTCCACACGTTCTCCTACCATGCGCCAACGTCCACCATGGAGATCGCGGTCAAATGCTGGAGCGACTTCGGGGCACACATTCCATTGATCCGTTCATTCAGTATGGGGGCGAATCTCAACCGTCTTCTCTCACTGCGTGCTCCCGAATACCCTATTTATCCGGGCGAACCGATCCGATACCATTTTCTCTTCTATTTGATTGTGGGAGTATTGGAACGGATCGGTTTTCGGATCGATTGGGCCCTCAATATCCCCTCCGTGATCGGATTCGCCGGACTTCTGGGTGCGATTGCCTATTTGTCCTACCGGTTATTCCACAGCAGGAAAGAGGCGGCTCTCAGCGTCGTCCTGTTTGTACTCAACGGTACATTCGCCTTTCTGCAGTTCCTCGAAAAACACCCGGTTTCCTGGGAAACTCCCAGACAAATACTTGAAAATACGGCGTTTCCCGCATTCGGCCCCTGGGATAACGGACTGGTATCGGCATTCTGGAATCTGAATATCTACACCAATCAGCGTCATCTGGCTCTTGGATTCCTCCTGGGACTGGTATTTATCTCCATAAGCTACGTACAACGGGCAACCCCGCTCAAACGACAACTGTCCGCTCTGTTCATTCTGGTTCCCATCCTGGTCGCGCTCCCCTACCTCCATCAGCCGATGCTCGTCATGCTGGCCATATACATGATATGGTTCTTCCTCATATACAAGCGCCTTCGAATCCTGCTGTTTCTTACGGGGCTCATTGCACTGATGCCGATCTATCTGCAGATCCGTCCGCTCTTGGGCGGGGCGTCGGAATTTGCGTGGTATCCCGGATATCTTATCCATGAGCGGCTCACGCCTGCGCTGTTTTTGCAATACTGGCTGTATAATTTCGGACTCCATACCGTTCTCATACCCCTGGGACTCCTCTTCTCACCCAAACACGTGCGGCTACTCATGGTTCCGCTCCTGGCCATTTTCATCATGGCAAACTGCTTCAAGTTTTCTGTTGAAGTGGCGGCAAACCATAAATTTTTTAATTTCATCATGATTTTCGGTGTCATATTGACCAGCCATGCCATCGGGACGCTCTGGCGGATGCTCAACCTCCATGCACACCGCAGGATGCGGATAGGACCGCTTGCTGTCCGCCATCCGGTATTGGATATCATCCGGTTGGAGATTGTGGCAGTCGTCTTCTTCCTGACCCTTTCGGGATTCATGGATCTTATGGTTATCATCAACGACCACACAATCTCTCTTGAGGATATTCCCAAAAACGAAACGGCTCAGTGGATAGTAGACCATACACCGCCGGATGCGATATTCCTCAACAGTTCCTATCTGTACCACCCCGCTTCCCTGGCCGGAAGAAGTATCTTCCTGGGATGGCCCTACTTCCCATGGTCCGCCGGCTATCCGGACAACCGCATGCCGATCATGGACACGATGTACGAATCCCATGATCCCGCAGTGTTCTGCCCGCTCTTTGATCAATACAACATCACGTTCATTACAGTGGAACATGTTATGGACGACGGGAATCTTCCGGACATCAATCCGGCATATTTCCGCGACCTAGGTCAACCCGCATTCGAAACGCACGAAGGCAGGTATGCGATATATGAACGCGATGCGCTCTGTCCCGATACGAAGTAACCAGGACACACCAAGAAGCAAACCCTATGAAACACCGTCGCCTTTCCATTGTTGAATCGGTCGCGCTGTGCGCGTTCCTCAGTTGGCTTGCCTCGTTCATACTCATGCGGGTAGCACACAACACCCAGGGATTCCGGTTCGCCGCGATTCTCTACATCCTCTCAATCGCCAGTATTCCTCTGTTTCTTCTCGTTCGGAAGCTCCGTGTTTTTTCCCGGACGGATGGCGCGGGCGATCAATCGCCGTATATGCACTGGAGCGTGTTATGGGGAATTGTCTATCTTGCCGTATGTTCCCGTTTCCTGTTGTTGGATATCTATCCCTTTGTTGCACTCGGTGACGAAGTGCGGGACGGTGGATTGAACGCGGTGCAGATCCTGTCGGGAACAATCCGGAATGTATTCCAATTCGGCACGTACGAATCGCACGGACTGATTATTCCGGCAATGGCGACTCCATTTTTTCTTCTGTTCCGCGACTCGGTACTCATGTACCGTATCCCGGCTGCGATCATTTCCGTTTTGGATATCACTGCCCTCTATATCGGTGTCCGTCTGTTGGTCAGTCCGAGCGCGGCATTCTGGATTGCCCTTATCCTCATCGGTTCCCCCCTTCATCTGTTCTACGGCCGCACCGAACTGGTCGTTATACTCAGCAGTATCGCAACTACGGGGGCGATACTCCTCTTGAGCTACATCTGGCCCAGGCGCATATCCTGGCCCGTAGCCGTGGTTCTGGGGATATACATGGGCTTCGGTGCAACCCTCCATACGTCGGCACGGACGGTTATGGTCCTCATGCTGGGTTTATGTATGGTGAAAGCATGGGCAGACATCCGTGCTGGCCGGTCGTCTGTCCTATATGCATCCGTCATATTCCTCATTACTGTGGGCTCTGTAGTTGCGGGATTCGGGCCGAAAATCCTCTACAGCTCCCCATCAATCCTTTTGCAGACCCGATCCATCTACGCGGCACCGGAATCCTCCGGAACGGGTCCATTGGGACAATTCACCGGTTTTCTTGCGGATACCAGGAGGTCGCTGCTCATCTATGTCACGGAACCAACTACCTCTCATTTCCCGACACATATGCCACTATTACGGTTCCCGCTGGCTGTGATAGCACTCCTTATCGGGATAGTCGTTGCAATCCGAAGCGGCAAACCGTTGCCGTTGATTGCACTCCTCTTGGGATGTGCGGTACCCCTCACCAATAGCGCCATTACCGATTGCATCAACTGCGACCATCGTCTGGCCCCATTATTACCCATTTCCTCCATCCTGGCAGGATTAGGTCTATCCTGGTGTGCCATGCACATCCCGAACACATGGAAACGCACCAAACACTTTGTTATCATCCTTTTTGTCATTGTCTGCCTCTACCCCGGTATTCGGTTTTTCCTCAATGAGGAAGCGAACACAAACAGGAATGCCAACGAATATGTTTCCATGCATCTGGTCCGTTATCTTCAGACCACGCGTACGACCGATGTATGCATCTCCGGAGAAGATGACTTCATCACATTCCTGGAGCTCATGCACAGCCAGGAATTGTACCGGTATATGCTCCCCGACACCGCGCTTACCTACCGGCGCACCGAATCCGACACGCCCGGAACAATCTATGTATCCGGCGATTGCGACCTCATGTCCCATGCATTCCGGACGATCCGCATTCCGTGCGCAACCAAAACCAGGTTCACCTGTCCGCCCGGCGGGAGTACCGACTTCATTATTCAGAGTTCCCTGTAGCGGTTTGGTATAATCCGATGCATGAGAATCGCAATTATCGGAGCAGGATTGACCGGATTGAGCGCAGCCAACACGTTGTTGAAGGCAGGCCATCAGGTAACCGTATTTGAGAAAAGCGCCGAAGCAGGCGGGCTGGCTGGCGGATTCCGGAAAAAAAACTGGGACTGGTCACTGGAATTTTTCTACCATCATTTCTTCACGAACGACGCGGCACTGATCGGGTTGGTAAAAGAATTGGGCATCACCAAACGGATGCGCATCCTCCGGCCCGTCACATCGACCCTTCTGGACGGAAACCGCGGCACGTACCAGCTGGATTCGCCGCTTAACCTCCTGAGGTTTCCCCATCTTTCCCCGTGGGATAAATTCCGCACTGCCGCACTCCTGGGATTCTGCAAACTGAATCCGTTCTGGCAACCGTTGGAGACAGTCACGGCCCAGCGCCTGTTCAAAACCCTGGGCGGCCATGCGGCATGGAACCTGCTCTGGGGGCCGCTCATGCGGGGGAAATTCGGTACATACGCACGCATCGTCCCCGCCTCCTGGCTGTGGTCCCGGTTCCATAAGCGCACCATGCGACTGGGATATTTCGAAGGAGGATTCAGAACACTTGTGGAAGCACTGCTCGCCCGCGTACGGAAGCTTGGTGGGATTGTCTACACCGATCATGCGATCGGACGCATCTCCCGGCCACGAAAGGGCACCCAGGGCTGGAGGATCGGCACACAGACGTATGACCGCATCCTGCTTACCCTCCCGTCCCCGATCGCAACGGTGCTGGTCCGGTTTCCGAGAAACTATGCGACAATGCTTTCTTCCATCGATCATCTGTATGCGCAAACCCTGATACTGGAAACGGATATCCCCGTTCTTGATGGTACCTATTGGTTGAATATCAACGACCGATCATTCCCCTTCCTGGCTGTCGTTGCCCACACGAACATGGTTTCCAACAAATACTATGGACACCGCCATGTCACATATATCGGCAACTACCTTCCGGAGGGACATCCGTTCCTGAAAAAATCCAAAGAAGAATTGCTGGCGATATTCCTTCCGTACATCCGCCGCATCGCGCCGCATCTCACAGAGAAAAACGTCAAGGACATGACGCTGTTTACTGCGGCAAATGCACAACCGGTTCACACGCTCCACTATTCACGGAAAGCTCCGCCGATCCGCACCGGCCTGCCGGGCATGTATCTTGCCAATATGGACAGCATTTATCCTTGGGATCGGGGAACCAACTACGCCGTTGAGCTGGGCATTACCACCGCACAGGCCATGATGCGCGACGTAATTTGACAACTGGTTGTTACCGCGCTACAATCCCCTACACTTCGATGCATGATGTTCTATCCTGCATGGGGAATAGTTTGTTGGGCAGGCGAACTATTTCCCATAGAGGATAGAACACACACTGATATCTCTCCCGCTCGTCACTATTTCGCCATCACGCGCATCCCCTGACACGTCCATCGGAATGGTCCTGGAATCGATTCGTGAAATACCGTGTGAAATAATACGGATAGAATCAACTAAAAGAAGATTTTTAGCTTCAAAAAAAAATTTGACAACAAACGGGGACGATTGGTATTGTTACCACTAAGGTATTTGTACACGCTTGATGTGTACGGTACTAAAAGAAAAAGCATTGCTATTCGTAGCTTGTCCTGCCTCCCCTAACGGGGACTAAGGATCCCAAACCCAACATGCTAGCGGTAGTGATGCTTTTTTAGTGCCCAAAAACTGCTTCATGGGCAAACAGCGTACATCACAAACCTGACAAGCTCCTGAATTACAATGTAAATACCGGAATGCTCAATCCCTTCTTCTTCAACGCCTGGAATTGGGCCTTTGCCTCATCCTCAAACTGAATACGTTCCCGTGCCATGGGAGAAATCCGCTTGATTCGGCTCTCTCCGGCCTGACGACTCGTCCCAAACCCCAACTTTGCCAGCAGCGTTTTCCATTCCATGACTCAATTAAAGGGCGTAAGACCCCCTTTGTCAAGTCCCATAGGATTTTTCCCTGTCATTTTTTGATAGTCTTATAGTTATTTATGCAATAAATAGCTCGTCATTACAATCTATAATCTTTTCTTAAAATAATTGTGGATAACTTCAGGATAACCATGATCCCCTTCTCCACGACGGAAGGCGCAGGGAAATAGAATGGAAACTACGTAAAGGAAAGCAGTTACTTGAGGCGACCGAAGAACAGCTGTCCGCCCGGGGACTGGTGGACCTTCGTAATGATGATGGTGACTTCCTGACCGACCCGATCCCGTGTATCTTCGACGACCACCATGGTGCCGTCGGTCAGATAGCCAACCCCCTGCTGGCGTTCCTTTCCGGGATGCGTTATGCGCACGGCCAATTCCTCTCCGGGAATCAGGGCGAGTTTCAGTGCCTGGGCAAGATCGTTGACGTTGAGGACCTGGACGCTCTGGGCCCTGGCGACCTGCGCAAGATTGAAATCGACGGTCATCATGGGTACATGCCAGAGTTTCGCAAGACGGATGAGCTTGTGATCGACCTCCCGATCCTCTACATCGGCCGAAGACACCATCATAGTCACCCGACTATTGGCTTTTTGCCGCTTGAGGGCATTAACGACTTCCAATCCCCGCCTGCCCTTGGCACGGCGCAAACTATCGTCGGAATCGGCGATATGCTGCAGCTCACCCAACACCGATTGGAGAATAATGAGGGTTCCCCCAAAAAATCCGGAATTGACGATCGGAATGATTCTGCCATCAATAAGGATACTCGTATCCACGAGAATGGGATGCTCTCCCGTCGGTTTCTCTTCGGGCTTGGCGGGAGGTACCGTCGGTTCCCGCTGGAACGGTTTTGCGGTAAGCCTGCCAAAGGCAGTCAAATTCTTCACGATTTCCCGGGCAAGCGCTTTGGTGAATGCCGGTGTTGCCGCGACAACCGGTTTTTGTTGGACAACCGCGGCGTCTTTCTTGGATGATTTCGGGGAAACAGTGCGCTTCATGTTTCCCATTGTACCATTGATGACACCGATAACGAAATACAATGATTGGATTGTTTTGATAGTCCAAAATGACCACTGGACGGACGGGTCAGGAGTGCGAAGTTGAAGCGGACTGAACAATTGTCCGATAAAAACCCTCCAATGTCGATAAGGCATGTTCCTGGTCATGGGGAAGACTGATCTTCCTGCTCTCCTTGCCCATAGCGATCCGCAGGAATTCATCTTTGGCCAGTGCATTCATCCGAACGGCCAGTGTCGCACTGTCGTTGAATCCAATCGTGTACCCATTGACCCCGTCATGGCAAAGCTCCGGGAGTGCCCCTTCCCGGCACGCAAGGATGGGAAGTCCGCAGCTTATTGCCTGGAGTGTCACGATAGACTGGACTTCATACGGACTCATGAGGACAAACGCATCGACTGACTGGTACACCGCGACCATCTGATCTTTTTCCAGATGCCCAAGCCACGTGATGCGCTGAGCAACGCCCAGCGTGTCCGCAAGTGTCCTGAATGCCTGTTCTTCCTTCCCTTGCCCGGCAACCACCAGGTGAACCGAAGGGTCGGTAGACGGAAGCGCACGGATGATGCTGTCGGCATGTTTATCGATATCCAGGCGGCCAAGGAAAAAAAACAGGATCTTGTCCTTGGGAAGACGAAACCGGTCGCGGTTGGCAAGACGGTCCGTGGTTGGTACATACAGGGACGTATCCACCCCATTGGATACCACCTGGATCGGCTTCACGACGCCAATCTCCGAAAGGAATCCGGCGAATGTCGCCGTGGGCACCATGATTCCGTCGCACTGGTTATAGAACCAGCGCATGTACCGGCGGACAGCTGCGATAAACAGGGGAAATTTCGGAAAAAACAGGATGCGGAAGATCTGCTCCGGAGTAAAATGCAGCGCACCCACGACCGGTATCCGTGCCCGCTTGGCCTCGTATAATGCCGTGTAACCGATCGCTCCCGGCTCCTGGATATGGACCAGATCGATATTCACCAGTGCTTTGCGCAGTGTCGATGAGGGAAGCGGGATGAATGAAACGGTTTTTCCGGAAAAAAACAAATCCGGCACGGATGGCGTCCTGAGAATCGACAGATTAGCAAGAGGCGGCACCGTATCCGGTTGGGAAGGCTTTGGTGCAATCAGACAAACCGTGTGCCCCTGGCGCGCCATGAACCGCGCGATATTGTCCGTTGAGGTGGAAACGCCTGCAACGAACGGAAGATACGTTTCCGTCGTGATGACAAGCTTCATAAGGACATTGTAGCAGACCGGGCCGGGGGGTAGTCCCCAACCCGTGCATATCATCCCCTCCCACGCTATAATACAGCCCAGTCCTACCCAAAAGAAAGGAGTCATATGGCACCGGTAATCGAACGGTACACAATCGCAGATGGCGTGGCGACAACTGCAGAGTTTTTCAGTGATCTCCGGGTCGCAACGGGGCGCGACGGAAGAAGTGTCGCTGGTTCACCGCTTATGGGATGGATGCCCGAAAATCCCGGCGATGAAATTACCATGACTCCCGATGACAACGGTAGGGTCCTCCTTGACCGGAAGCCGGTTGGAAAACTCGTGCTGGGAAGGGATGGAGACGGGTCTACCCTGTTTGACGGCGTATACGTCAAGGAAGTCGAACCGCTTGCCGACGGTCAATAGACCGTACAGCCCGGTGAATGGGCACCCATCAGGTAAGAATCTTGGCAATTGAGGAAAGATTTTTCCCTCCTGATGCGGTGAGGACTGTCGTAAAGCCCAATCGCTTTGCTTCCTTTGTGCGGCGCTCCTCATATCCCACTCCCCGTATTTCCCCCAACAAGCCGATTTCCCCGAACGCGGCCGTTTTGGGATCCAGGGGTTTATTTTGAAACGAAGAGAGTATCGCCAGGCAGATGGCAAGGTCGGCAGCCGGTTCGGAAATCCGCAATCCGCCGCTCACGTTCACGAACACGTCATATGTAGACAGCGGAATGTGAAGGCGCTTCTGCAATACGGCGGTCAACAGCTGCAGCCGGTTGTAATCGACTCCATTCCCCACCCGCCTGGGCATGGCAAGCTGGGATGAAACCACGAGAGCCTGTATTTCCAGTAATAACGGCCTGCTTCCCTCCATGATGATGGTAACGCTGGAGCCAGGAACATTTTTTACCCGGTCTTTTAGAAATATCTCGGAAGGATTGGCTATCTCCATTAGGCCTTGTTCCTTCATTTCAAATATCCCAACCTCTTCGACCGCGCCGAACCGGTTTTTCAGGGTCCGGAGAATCCGGGCATCCTGGTACCGCTCCCCTTCAAGATACAGGACCGTATCGACCATGTGTTCAAGGATTTTCGGACCGGCGACCTCCCCTTCCTTGGTGACATGCCCGATGATCAGTAACGGGATGCCGGACCGTTTGGCAACGCCCACGAGCGATTCCGCACACGCGCGGATTTGTCCCACGGATCCTGCCATGCCGGTGAGTTCCTGGGACGCGATCGTCTGAATGGAATCCACGATCATGAGCGGATAGGTAGCATCCGATGCCGCAACACCCTCTACAATGCGTTCCAATACGGTTTCGGAGGCAATTCGGATATTCTCCCCGTTTACTCCCATCCGTTTTGCACGCAGCTGGATTTGTTCCGAGGATTCCTCTGCCGACACATAGAGACCACCGATCCGCGAGAGGACGTGGAGAAGCAGGGTGGATTTACCGATGCCGGGGTCCCCGGCAAGAAGCGTTACGGAGCCGGGCACAATCCCCCCGCCCATGACCCGGTCAAATTCCGTGAGCCCGCTTTTCAGCCGGTTCTTCTCGATGTGGCGCACATCGGAAAGCCGTTGTGCCTTCATGGGTTCGGAAGATTGCACAGTGCCCCGCACGTTTCTCCCTTCAGGCTCTTTGCGCATTTCCACAAGGGAATTCCATTCGGAACAATTCGGGCATTTGCCGTACCAC
>CAYTIP010000004.1:0-2821 GCA_964437805.1 uncultured Gammaproteobacteria bacterium
CGTACCCTTTTGTAAAAGGAGTAGCCAGCTTGAACCGGACAAAACAAAGAAGGAGAATACAAAATAGTTTCATGATTTCTATCATGATCCGTACCGACAAACCAAGTTAATATGGACAGAGCGGGATAAGGGTGGACAAATACGAATCGGTTATTTTTCCAGTGTTTCCGAAAGGAAATCCCGATCGAAAGAAAGCTGTTTCAAACGTTCGAAATTCTGCTGTCGAATCTTGTCGCTTCCCCGCCGAAATGCTTCAAAAGCGATATATGGCTCATTCTGTTCCGATTGTTCCGCAACGAGCTGTTGGTATTGATATAGAAATTGACCGGCAAACAGTGGTGCAAGCTCCGGATCATTCCGCATTGCCAGCAAGGTCTCATGATATTGGACTAATTCCATTTGCCAATCCACAGATCGGTCAA
The DNA here is from genome assembly GCA_964437805.1 of uncultured Gammaproteobacteria bacterium. Lineage (GTDB taxonomy): Bacteria > Patescibacteriota > Microgenomatia > UBA10105 > UBA927 > UBA10108. The sequence goes on from CAYTIP010000004.1 coordinate 423, forward strand.
GCGGACTATTCATGTCTGCACCTTCCCGTTGGATATGAAGTCCCAACACATAGTTGATATATGGACTCCCACCTCCAAACGGACTCTGTTTTTTGGATACCTGCTGATATCCCATGAACAACTTCTCCCGCTTTTGATTGAAACCCGGAATCAAACGGTCAATCCTCTCTCCCCATTCGATATCCCGGAAATCCACACCGCTCAGGTACGGCATCTGGAAATATTCCAAACTCATCAATTGGTGAGTGATAAGTCCTCCCAACGTCACGAAATCCCGTACCTGAAACATACCCTCGTAGAGAAGCCGGATTTGCCATTTATACCATCCCACCGTTCCTGGAGTTGTATTTTCAGCCAAATCCACCCGTGGTTCACGCCATGTGCGCCAGGCATCAATTACCCGCTGTTCCTCGGGAAGCGTCGGAGCTTTGCTGTATCCTGCAGGCAAGGTGTTTTGATCTCCGCGTACTTCATCCAGTTCTTCTTTAAATATGGTAAGCTGTTCGGATTGTTCAGTGGTTACTTCAGTCACATCCTGCGTCGGTTGTTCATCTTCAGGCTGACGGCGGATAAACTCATAAAACGTATATTCCCGACCGTTCTGATACACCTGAATATTATTGTCCGCATGATCCAACATTTCCGCAATGGACATTGATTTCGGTATATGATCGGTTTTCAAGCGATCAAACAGTTCTTGCCCGGTAAGCGGCAATGTTGGATCCCTGCTGGAAACGGGATTTCCTTGGGTATCACGGATAGTTGTAATGAAACCGAGTCCAATCGAGGTGGACGGATCCATGAAACCGTGATACGCCTTCATAAACTCCACCTCGACCACGGGATACGTCCCATCAGGAAGTTTGCCGTTCATCACGCTTTTATAGCTGGTCCAGGTCCCCGTAGTGGCACGTTTCAAATTTTCCTGCACCGTTCCGTCAGACGACAGAGAAAGGACATCTTCAATCCCGAAATGAATTGATCGAACGGAAGGGTCGACAAGAGCCCATTGATAGACAGCGTCTTGAAGTTTTGATCCTAGACCCCGGCCCTGATACCGAGGATAAATGTATTTGAAGGTGATGTACCATGTGCCCGCATCTTTATCCGGACGTAGACTGGTGAATCCGTATGTCACCCCCTCTTTATCCTGCAGCAGCAAAATTTTGATATCCGGATTCTCTTCCTCAACCCAATCCTGGAATTGTAAAGGTGTTTCATTCCTTACCTCCTCGGGTAATTGAGATACTACAGTTGTATGATATGCATCATTCAATGATATCTGGCTAGCGGACACAGTATTTACTCTAACTTCCGCTGATTGTGTTTCGTCCGGTACTCCGTTGGTTTCTTCTATCGATCCGTAAAAAAACCTTTCGACGAATATGCCAATAGCATTGCGCATACCCAAACTCCGAATCTGTCGAATTGATTCTAATAACATTCTCCACGTCTGTTCCCATGTTCTATTTGGCGGTCGGAAACCAAGAGGACATTGTTTTCTCCCGTTCCCCTCTTCCGATTCTTGGGCATACACCTGAGGAACAATTGATGCGTCAGAAAGGCAATCCCGCACACGGACGGCAGATAATCGTGAATATCGATCGACATCATGTATCCATCGATCAATGATCCGTTGCGTTGCGGGAAGTCCCAATATCTTAAATGTCGTCCAGATAGTCCGAATGGAATTTCGAATAATAAATTGACTCAAGGGACGCGTCTTTGTATTCAGACGCAGCTTATCGGATAGTGCGAGTTCGCCGATATGACCAACGGTTCTGGCATCCAGCGAGTCCCAAACTGCCGGAAGCAGTCTATTGGCTCTCTGCAGTAGCGCGCGTACACGAACCGTGGAATTATTGGGTGTTTGCGCAAAAAAGTCCTTCGGGAAATACGGAATAATATTCGCCATCACCTTCAAAAACAATGCCAGAGTGTTGGAAATATTGAGCGATGCGATCGTTTTCGTGACATATTTCATGTATTCGTTTGCCAATGTTACAGATGGATCTTCCTTGTGAAGTTTGGTAAATCCGCGGGTTATCTGCTGCAGATTGGATTGAATAACCTCCTTGTCTATCTTCGGATCGATAATTGCGAGAGACTCAGCCACCAAAGTCGGACTGGTGCCGAAAATTCCTCCCATCAGCATGAGCAGGGCATTCCGTTGATCGTAAAACGACTCGGGATTCAATCCTGTGACCATGTCCCCGACCTGTCCCCAATCGATGAATGTCACTCTCCCTAGCTCATCGACGAAAATATTCCCCTCATGCGGATCTGAATGGAAAAATCCGAGTTGAAAAATCTGCCGAAATTCATACGCAACGATCCGCATCATAAGGGATTCGATATTCAGCGAAAGATACCGCTCGTCTTCAGGAGAAAATGTGATG
>CAYTIP010000004.1:2831-16054 GCA_964437805.1 uncultured Gammaproteobacteria bacterium
GATGGCTTCCAAGTCCTGTTGTGTTTCGATGTGCAGCTTCTTCCGTTCTGCACCGGTGATGTCTGCCAGGGAAATCTCGCCGCGCTTGATTTGGTTCAATCGGTGGAGTTTTTGAATGTCTGAGAGGGATCTTCCGGGAGCCCGGGATATCTCTATATGCTCTTGACTGACAAACAGTACTGAGGGCACGGCAAAATCCAAATCCGATTTATCCGCGATGAGTGCCTGAATTCGTTGCAGATTATCTGCCTCATTCAGCAAATTCAATTCCTGTCTCACGACCTCTTTCAGTCCCATGGCGATCTGACGGAAATTATCCGGAATTTTAAATGGCAATGAGTTATGTTGTCCCAACAGAGCGAACAGGTCCACGGCTAAGTCGATGTCCGCGTCAAACGTAGCAAGGACACCCGGACGGATAAATTTCCCAATGACTTTACTGCCATCTTTTTTGATGAGCTCGTAGACAACAGCGGTAGATCCGTTTTTAAGATTCCTTCCGATCGATGCATATTCGCCATCCCGCCCAGCTTTTTTCAGTATTTCCCATATTTCCAGCTTCGATACCGGTTCATTATCTTCCTTGAAACTGGAAAGCGACGTTCTGATGTTTTCCGGGAATATTTCGCTCATTTGGGCAATTTTCGGACCCACAAGCGGAAATGCCTCAAACCCAATCCGGATTAACGTATCCAAGGATAACGTCCCCGCTTCCTGCATCATGGTATTGAATATCCGCGAGACTATTGTGACGCGCTGTTGTGGAGTAAGTTTCCGCAGAAGGAGTCCGATAATTTCCTTCATGATAGCGACGGTCTGTTGATCCAGACGCTGCCCCTTCCCGATATACACCCGCTGCTCGATAGGTCCGATCAAAGCATCCACTAAATCGTTTCCGTACTCTTGGATGAATGGTTCCTCAAAGAATCCTCCTTCTCCCAAACCGAATGCTGCGATGATCTTCGTCCGTTCGTAGTCGGATATATTGGAAAAAATATGTACCGCATCCTTCACGCTGAACGCAAGTTCCAATTCTCTTAGTGCAGTTTGGATTATCGCCGCAACCCGTGAGTCGTTCTGGTCAAAATCGTCGTCGGTTTCTCCCGGTACGGGGGGTACTTCTTCTTTATGAGATGTAAAGTACATGATGGCCAACATTTTTTCCTCAGAAGTCAATTTCCGCGCTATGGAAGCGAAGAGTTCGACACTGCTTCCGTGAACCAATCCGACGGATTGTCGGTCTGCTTCCGTCATGAGACGTTTGGCTTGTTCGATATCCTCGGGCTTCGTGTCAACATTGTTTAAGAACCGGATCACTACCTCATCCCGTGCGTACGATGGAACAGGCATCACATCCTTGATCATTTCGTACCCTTGTGCGAACGTAAGACGGGATCCGACCGCCTGCTCCCATGTGTCGAACGTATGGGTGAGGCACTCCTTCGATTTTAGGCTTTGAAGCCACTCATTTTCGCTCTGGGCAGCTTGCTTGAGTACCACGATCAACTCAGCAAAATCCTTGGGTTGTGTTATACCTGTCGGAAACGCTTTACGTAATGTGTCCAGAGCGGTTACGACGGGTGGATCGGTGACTTTTCCCAAAGATACTAGAAGTGCATTGATACGGGATGCGCAAGCAGAATGTATGGTCGGTGCCGCAGCATACACCTGTGTAATCTGAAAACCGAGATCACACCCGTCACCATTTTTTGACATCCGTTTGAGCAGTCGCTCGATCAATGACACCTTCGCTTCTCGTACGGGTTCGTATATCGTCTGAAAAAACATGGAAACACGCTCAATAGTAGTTATGAAGCGTTTCTGCCGTCGCTGATCAGGTTTTTCTGCATACTGGGTCAGAATGCTGTCCACGTCTGTTCTCACTGATCGCTGTATCTGAGGGATGCTCAACGGCACATTGGTCTCTGCTGGAAGCGCAAGCAACGTTGACGCAATTTGATCTCCCCTTTGATGTGCCTCAACATCTTTTCTGCTGGCATCCAGGGAAACGACGGCTCCCGTTTCGCTCAATCCCGTCCGGATGTCCTGAACATAGGACGTATAGTAGGACCGGAGTGCACCGATCAGCTCATCCCGCGCGGCATTGTCCTCCAGAACGGTTTGGGCAATATCCTGCCGATACTGAAGCTCTCCCCTTCTGGGAACAACCAGAAGCTGCAGGGGGTAGAGAGATAATTCACTAAGAACATCCAGCAGTTTAGCTCTCCCAACTCCCGGGATAGAATCTTGTCCTTCTGGTGAAATATCAGCCCAGTCAATGGCACCCAGTGCGCGTTTCGTCGCAGGGAATGCGGAATATGCATTCCCTGGGTAGAGCGGCGGATCAGCGGCGCGCATGAGGAGTCCCGCATCGGCGTACCGGGACAGGTTATCCCGCACCGTCAACCCCTGTGTTCGCACGCGGGTATCATACTCCTGCGCGAACAATTCCAACGGATCATCTATGCTCCCTTCCGCAACCCCCTGCATGCCATGAAACAACAGGGTTGCGCCTCGTAACGGATCATTTGCCCGCTGATTCACTTCCCTAACCAGTTGCAGAAGAATGGCAACTCCCGGACGGTATGCATCATTGAATCGACTCAATTCCGCAATTGCCGCATCCACCATGCCGGTATGACGCATGAGCATAGCCATTGTTTCCGTATAGACTTCTTCAGCGAAAAACTCGGCTGTGGGTTCCGTTCCTTCAATGCGCATCTTCATCTTCTGGATAGCGGTGAACCCTGCTTCTTTGTTCTGTTTCCACTGTTGCCTTGCCTCTTCCAGAATGGCGTGGATATTTTCATGAATCAGACTATGAATAGTCCAGTCATTGGGATCTTCGGAGAGATGGGAACGGAAGAACACCCTACCTGGATTGGCAAATGTCCTGCCCAGTTCTGTATTTCTAAATCCGTATTCGAATTCGTCACCCCGGTAGGGCACGGCGATCGGAACACTCACTCCCCGTGCCTGCATAAGCGTGGTAAATGCGTTGAGGCGCTTCTGTACCTGTTCAAATCCATTGGCCGGCAGTACTTGCCGGGCAAGCATCATTTCCGCCATTTTCGCCTGCATGAATGGTTCAGTTTCCGGCAGGAACCGTAGATGCACTCCGTTGTACAGATACGATAATTGGGACATTGAACGGGCCATAGACACAGCATCGAGGTACGCCCGCTGACTATCTGTGAGCGGGGTTTCCTGTTGAATCGCTAAGACGATGGAACGAATAATTTCGTAAAGAGGCACCCCGCCGGATTGTGGAGCTTCTTTGGATTGGGGAGGAAGATTCGTGTAATAGGCATTCCGTGCATCCTCGTCCATCTTGGCAACCTCAAACGGATTATCATCCTTCCAGGAGAATGAAAGCAGTTCAGGATAGGTTCGGACAAACTGGATCGTTGTCTGTATATCCTGAGCTGCATGGGAACCCAGGATCGAGGAAATCACGGTTTCGAGTTTAGCCGGCTCTTGGAGTGCAGTTTCCCATATCCTTATGGAGTCAGCCAACGCCTTGGTAAACCCTGGGACCGACCGCATTGGGTAGTATTCCCACAATTCCGGATACCCCCAAGCGTCTTCATCGAACCGGTACGCCTGACCGCCGATAATAAGGGAATTCACGGTATCGACTGCAATATCCTTTTGGATGGTTTCAAATGCCACACGCTCACCGTTGTTAAGTACAAGCGAAATTCCGGAAAGCCCAGGGTTTCCCATGAGATAGTATGCGGGTCCTTCGCCGGTATACCGCTTTTCGACCATAACCCGAGATCCGTCAGGGAGCCCGATCGTCGAACGTTGGGTGGCTTCCTCCGCGGTGAGCATCGCTAATCCACCGACAATCTCTTCGCCGCTTCCTCCCCCGATCTGGGGAATCAGGTTGGCAATGCGATTTTCCCTGAGTTGGATAATGTATGGTATGGCATCGATTGTTATGGTTTGAGCGTGTTGAAGTGGAATCCGGTGTTGAGTCTGAAGCATTGTCAGAAGTTCAATACGGTCCTCCTGTGTCGGACTTCTCCCCGCCTTCAGCGCCCGGTAACGGGGATCGTGGAGAATCATCGTGACGATATCACCGGTCCTACCCTGCGTCATAAGTCCGGGTTGAGCGGATATGATAGACGATGCAATCTGTGCAACTGTCAACGCATTCAATTGTTGCCGTGAGGGGGTTTGTTGACCATCCGGTTCGGAAATCACCGCTACCGCGTCCCGATAGATATGCCCGAAATGTTCAATCCATGCGATATCTTCGGCGGAAAAGGCCATGAAATCAAATACAGCGCTATCATATGGGATGCCCGATGTAAGCCAGCGCTGTTCCGATTCGGTTAACGGCAACCCGTGCATCGACTTCTCGTACGCTATACGGAACCGCTCATACGGTGCAAGAGCACTTTCCGGAAACCCGCTCAGCAGACCGTACCGACGGTCGCGTAGTGCCTCTTCCATCCGATACGGCTGCCTGGCGTAATACTCGCGTAGCATATTCTGGTCACCGGGGACACCGTATTCGTTCCGGTGATTGTATATATAGTCAGGGAAGTAGTATTCGGCTGTATTGGCCGGATTCCGCAGCCATTGCTTCGCCTTCTCAAGCGATTGCCCCGCTCCATCAGGGAAATATTGGGGATGTCGGACGATAACCCGGCTCGCGGCCTCCAGATTCATGAGCGAATATGTGCCCTCCCAATGGGTAATGAGCTGATACCTACCGCTTTTGGTAATCGCGTCAAGCAGCAACCGCTCTTCTTCTTTACTGATTTTCCATTCTTTCCACTCTTTTGCCGTGTACCGCGTATTCACCGGAAATCCGATTTCCGGCCGGATTCCGGTATACATGAATAATAATGGATTGGTTCTATAGCTTGCTATCTTGTTTCGCAATCCCTCCGGAAGTCTGGACATCATCTCCCGGTACTCCCGTACTCCGCGTTCAGCAAGAGCCTGATCGGTATGCGCATCAAACGCCGGATCGCTGTTTCTTGTATTTCCGGGATTATCAGATTGATCCTGCGACTGGCTATTATTCGATAAGGCGCTCTTGATGCGACGGATCAGCTCGCCAAACGGCGTTCTCCAGGATTCCCTCACGACTCCGCTGAGCGGTTGACCTGTTGCCTTCTGCGATAGGTTACTGATCTGCTTAATCCTTCCGGTACCGGAATCACAGACATTTCCCTCTCCCTGGGCAAATACCGGGTGGATGATCGACGCCTGTTCGCATCCGTCTTCTTCTGCCTGTTTGATCTGTTCTGCAAGCGGTTGAACCGCATCCTTGACTGCTTCCTCAATTCCGATTGTCAATTGAGGTGTATAGCTAATTGATACTCCCTCTACGGACCGTGCACCGACTTCCCGGGCGGAAAGATGCCCGAACTCGATGTAATGGTCGCTGAAGGCGGATGCCGCAATAGTGATCTCTTTCTTGCCGTTTTCGACCGTATAATCCTGTCCGTATTTGTCGGCAAACGCACGCGTAAATTGCTCTGCGGACATGCCGGCACTGGAGAACGTCGTTTCGGGAATGAATACGGACATTCTCGCCTTGGGGTAGGCCGCCCGTGCCATCTGCACTTTCTTCATGAATGCGTCGAAATGACTCTGGAACATGAGCGGCGTCTGGTTCCCGTATACCCGGTCAAACACAAATACAATCCGCTGGGTTCCGTCAGGATCAGCCATGGTTCCGGTGAAAAGAATCTCATCGGCGATACTTCCCTGGGTTGAGCCCTCCGGTTTGCTGAAGATGAAAAACTTGGTAGGATCTGCGAAAGACAAATTCGTGTCGTTATTGAACATCGCACCGCGGTCAGCCCGGCACGCAAGGCAGGCGCGCATATTCTCGATAATATCGTTCATGTTATTGGTCACCGTACTGGAAACGATCTGCTCCGTCGCATGGGACTGGATAATGCGCTCAATCTGCTCCAGTTGTCCCCGGACATTATTGAACCGCGCTTCTGCCATGAGATCATTGAACACATACACAGGGCTGCCTTTCACCCGGGATGCTTCCTCGTCTTTCTTCATGAGAGACGAATGGAGTTTGTTGGCAATTTTGTCATGGATATCCTGAAGCACCACCATCTGATCGTGGATAGCCTTAATATACGCACGAAGCAGCTTCGATTCATCTTCTGTCAACTCGTTCCCCGCTTTCACAACCAAATTATCCAGATAGGTAAGGTCGATAGACAGAGCCATGGCACCGGAAGATGGGGAGAAATCCTCACCAAGTTTGGCAAAGAGACGGACAACCTCCGCATCCGGATCCAATAATTCCTGCAGGCGTTCCAGTTCCTCGCGGGCGTTGGACGATTCCACATAGGAAATAAGGTTGGAAATCGTTGCATATGGCCGCATTCCGTCCTGGAACAGTGCTTTCAGATTTTCCGGTGTACGCTCAATGTTAGATGCCGCGAACATGCCGTTGATCTTGGCAAGTACTTCCTGTCGGCGCTCATCATCTTCGGGAGTAAACGTTGCTTTGGATGATCCGTTCCTGAGTTCCTGGTAATAGGCCGCTACAACCCGACTCACGAACTCGTTTCCATACGTCCGGACCAGGTTGAATCGGGCAACATCGATATTGCCGTTGCCGTAGAGATCGGGATCCTTGAGTTGTTCGATATTCCCGATCATATTGGTGAGCTTCACATCAATGGTTTCGATATCTCCAACGGCGACATGCGTCGCTTCCCTCTGAAGAATGGCTATGAACCCCGGAATATCCACCTCCGGCAATCCGGTAGTTTCGGAGGTGATCACGGGAGAAGCCTGCTGTGTAGCAAGATACGAAGCGACGATTTCCGCTTTCTCAGGTGTCATGTACAAGGCGGGATCAATCGGTTTACCCTCGCGGAATGCTGTCCATTGGTCATTGATTGCAAGAGCAAGGAAGAATCCCAGGAGCGTTTCCCGTTCTGCGGTTCTCTGGTGGAGATTGGATAAATACAGGGAAATATCAGTAATGGAACGGAGGTGTTCCGGGGTAAACTCTTCGGGCACTTTCACGATACCGAACCGCTCCTTGAACGACTCCTTAATATCCTGCACCAGTTTCCCACGCGTTGTCTGCATAACCGATTCATCATGTTGCACGGCACTGCCAAACTGGGTAAGTTCAGCAAGCAGTGTCACCCGATCAGCATCATCCAAATACACGGTTTTCGTTGCGGCATTCGTTTTCCCTGTAAGTACGAGTTTCGTCCGGTACAGGGGATAAATATCCTTCAGGTATGCCCGCGCGGCTGCTTGCGGCAGATCATTGAAGATTCCCAAAAACGCGACAAACACGTCTGGACCGTACTTCAATACATCAGCTGAGATGCCATAGAAGGCGGCGCGTTCATCCCGTGACCACTTTTCTTTTGTAAACCTGGTTTCGAGCGTACCCATCGCATTTTTGAGTGCTTGCTTCGTCTCCTGATCGATGGTCGCATTTTTCATGGTATCGATGAACTGGGCAGCGAAAGCACCGAAAATGCCCACATGGCTCAGAAATCCTGCGTTTCCGACCTCTTGGATGAACATCGAGGATATGAGAAGAGAAACGGGAACCGACTCCAAATTTTCCTGCTTCAGGTACATGTCGAACATGCCAATCATCGTATCCAGAGTGAGATTCTTCGCCTGTGCATCCGCAAACCGTTCTTTGAGAGCGTCCTGCTGTTCTTTAGTCATCGCGTACTTCTCCGCAAAATCAATATCCTGGGCAGCCACCACCGCAAGCAGGTTAGCCATCCACGTATTCACATCGATCTGAGCCTGAGGCTGAGCCAACACACGGCGGATAAGTATGCCACTCAATCCGTTCACGATCGTTTGCTTGGAAAGCGATCCGGATACATACGAATGCATGAGGGATGTTCCGGTGAGGAGTTCGTCGGCAGCAGTGACCGGAATCGTACCCCGGAGAACTCCCGTAAGATATACGATACCCTCAGCCGTCATATGTTCAATGATGCCCATGGGAAGCAACGTAAGCACCATTTGCGAAAGCTCCGACCCATTCATCCCCTTCCCTGCCATCACACTCACCGCACGCGTGATATCTGGCAAAGATACTTTTGACGTCAATACTGCTTTCAAAACTGCTTTTCTTCCGTCTTCCCCAATCTGTCCCTTCTGCAATTCGTCAATGAACTGTGCTGTTTCCTGTGCAGCAGACCGATCGAATGGCCTATGGGTCACTGGGATGACTGTCGTTAGCACCGCCGCGATATCCTCTCCCGCAATACCCTGCGTATGCAGAGAAGTCACGTATGCCGTAATTTCGGGTATGGAATGTTTCGATTCCAGTGCCTTCTGGAGGATTGGCTGAATAGCAGTCACTCCCGATGTTTTCAGTGCATCAGCCAGGGCAATCAATTCATTTGCCAGCGTGATGTCCGCCTGCCGGGAGGTATTGGTGAAAAATACCCGGAGATCGATACCGAAGGGGAATTTTTTCCCGTTCAAATACGCGACGAATCCAGTGAACTCTACCATACGGGAAGCTTGGATAGTTTTGATAAGAAGAGTCGTGTGCGCTTCCCCCTGAATGCCATCAGGCATCACCTGATCCAGAAATTGCGATACTTCGTATGGACTTGACGCACGGATCGGTACTCCCGGATGATCTGTATATATCATGAGAACGGTCCGGGCGCGGGATCCGGTGACGTTAAGCGATTTCAGATCTGCAAGTAAACGCAGCATTTCCGGAATGGGACGGGTGGATGAGTAGATCCGGGATAATAAATTCATATGATCTCTTATGGTTTCCCCTTCCGAAAGGATTGCGGATAACAGAGACACGATTTCCCTTGCGTACGCCCCGCTCAACGGCGTTTCAGGAGGTTTAGTGGCCAATTCCGTAATCATGCGCTGCGCCGTATTTTCCGGCACCAGGGAAACAATCGTCTGGATAAATTCCCCGGCCTGCTGTGGATTGCGAAGGAACAATTTCAACAGATTCTTTCGGGTAACAGTAGATTGATAATCGGATTCCTGAACCGGTACCGTAGTTTGTACAAGTGAGAATATCGTTTGTATAGGTTCGATACTGTTTTCCTCTGGATGTTCGAATAGATATGCAAGAAGAGCTTTCATCACCTCCCGCCTGATATTGTCATTATCTGGAAACAGTTCATTCACGCGGTCAAACAATGGGCCGTACTGGGGCTCCACTAAACGAAGCTCTTCGACTAAGAGTCCCATCATCGGTTCGTCCAGATAATGCCACTCGAACAGTTGCGCAGGCGTGGACACCTCGGTCCGATACGCCCCTGCCGATTCTATAGTGACCGTATTGGAGATATTCCGGATATATTCTTTGAGAATCGTTCTGAGAGCAGCACTACGGAACGGCTCCGGAAAATTTTCAATAACACTATTGGCGGAAGAAAATACGGAATTACTATTCCCGACGATATAGTTGGTTATTTCCCGTAACACACGCCCGTCATCCGCATTTTCCCCAAGTGATAAAATCGCCCGAATAAGCTGAATACCCTTTTCCGGGCTTTTTTCGTAATAGGCAAGAATGACCCACTGGTTCACCGGCTCCTGCCGTACGATACGGATAATATCGGCAACATGATCGGCATCGGCAGACATGAGATACAGAAGTGCTGTGCTGTATTGGGATAGGATTGTTTGTGCCTCTTCCCGTAAATCCTGGATTTTCAGGTGTGCTCCCTGCCCTGTCTGTACCGCAATATCTTCACGGATTTCTTTCAATCGGGTTTGCGCGTTTTCATGGAACTGTTCAAAGACGCTTCGTGCTTCACCGGTAAGCGATACACCGTATGTGTCCAGCACGTCCTGCGGTTGGAGTGCATCGAAAAATGCAAACTGCGGTTGGGATTCCGAATAGGCGTTTAAATGGAAAAATACACCCAGCGTCCGTTTTCTAAGGACCGGGTATTTCCCGACCAAATCCCAAATATCCCGAATAAGGACATCGTTTATTCGGGAGGGACCCGAGCGAATCGTCGAAAAAATGTCTCCCGCTGAAATTTGTCCCTGTTCACTGCCTGCGTCGATCGTTTTTTCCATGAGTGAAATAGTCTTTTCCAGACTTTCCACTTCCGCATGCAATGCATCTGTCGCATCCATCTGTTGTTGGAGCGCGAGTGCACGGGTGTAGAGATCCTGTTGGTAGGAAAGCCGGGTGTCCGCGGTCGCCCCGTCAAACGCGCGGGTCAGATTGTATTGCAGGGTATAGAACAGTTTCCCGACCGGTGAAAGGATGTATGCACGGTGCAATGCCTTGAACGGAAGAGCGATCAGTTTATTGATCCGCTCGCCCCAGTTGTATGCAGTGGAATGCAGGTAGCACCGCCATTCGTCTTCCAGGAACGCATTCCAGGATTCCGCGATTTCCCCGCGAATATACGCATCATACGTCTGTTCATAGGGCGGACGCAGATCTTCTTCCGATAATGTTCGTCCCGTCGTAACACGCCGTTTGCTCCCTGCAGATGTTATGGTATCCCTACTGTAAGAAGATGCTGTTTCCTCCGATCGGAACAACGACTGGAAAAAGGTCTCCAAGCCGCTATAGTACACCCATCCATCCAACCGATTTGCTATACGCTCGATTTCACGATCGTTGAGCTTGATGGATTCGGACTTCAGCGACTCCCTGAACGCATTCAGTTCTTCCTTGGCTCCTTGCGGATCGGTTTGATATCGCACGAGAATCGCTTCCGTACGGGAACGCAAATCAGTTAGGGTAGCCCGTTTCTGTTCCAATAACGGATCAAGGTTCTTGACTCCCTGTTCGATCCGGGAAATATTCCCTGAAATTCTGCGCAATCCATGATAATCGCGTATCAGTACGAACGCCATGACAACCCGCTGCCAAAAGGAACGGTGAGAAGTGCTTGCAGCAACCTGCGGTAGGGGTTCCTGTGTATACATACCGGGGTTGATAATTGAGAGGTCAAAGGTAATATCGTAGTCGGAGAAATAATCCCGGACGCTCTTCATACGTGCCTGCATTTGTGCAACTGTTTGCGCATCAGGAGGATTCCCTTTGAGAAGCGGATTCTCATACACACGGACAGTTTTCAAATTTCTATCAATGCGCACAATAAATCGACGTTCGCCCTCACTATCCAGAATGCCAATCGTATCGATCCCGTTCTGGATATCCTGCCCCAGTTGTTCCTCTCCGGCATCACCAAAGATTTCTCCATACCAGCTCTGTTGAATGGGCCGGCTGGTCATCCCGTCCGTCAACCACATGCCGATCGCCCGGTTTTGGGCTTCGCGGAGCTGATTCCTGACGATCTGCAGTTCCTTGTCCTGAAACACGCGGTTGATCGTTTCTTCATCCTGTACATCAGACGGCAACAGTCCGTCATCGGAAAACATCCGGTAGAGCGCACTTCCGCTCTGGTCGATAAGGACGATCGAGCCGTCAGCAATGATGAATGCATTTACATACAGGTCGGATGCGGTTGAACGGACGTTCAAATCCCCATGCGGCATATTGGTATCCCGGTGGAGCTGGAGAATCGCCTGCTCCAATTTCGTGTAGAGTAGAGCTTTTTCTTCCGGGGTTGCGGATGCCAGCCGTGTCGCGACACTCTCTCCCTCAACCAGATCCATCACCATGTACACCCGCTGATTTGTAAGGGGCTGCTTCATTTGGGCATCCAGCCCGACAAATCCATGTACCCGGGGTTTGATGGACGAGGCTCGTTCTGCTGTGCTCCATTCTGCCGTATTCAGATTATGACGCAGCTCTTTCGTTTCATTATCTTCACCACGCACGTCCGCATCGGTGAAAAACTCCTTCACTGCAACGCGTGTCGTCCCGATTTTCCCCTCGTAAATCCTTCCCGAGCGCCCTTCACCCAGTTTCCGGAAACTGATCTTGACGCTGGACCCATCGGGAAGAGTGACGGTTTTCCAGTAAATCCGCGACTGGATTGCACCCCATATCCGTCCGCCTAGTCCGTCCAGCCAGGTCGCACTGCGGGATAACCGATCCCATACGGCAGCCGCTCGCGGATGCCCCGTTTGCCGGGCTTTTTGGGAAGCTCCCCGCCAGATGCGCGCCATATCGGGGAGATTGAAGCCTGCGCCAAGATAGACAATACCATTCCGGTCTTCCTCGTTCTGTTCAAGCACGCCATCTTGTTTTTCTATCGTCCAGGGAATACTACTTCGCTCAATCCCATTTCTTGCGTACCAATTGAGGGCGGATCCCTTCACCATCTCAAATACCTTATTGAGGAACATATAGTTACGGAGGAATCCTTCCGGATACTCGAGCGTAAGCGCGTAAATCCCCCGGAGATTAGCACCGACGTATGCTTCGTATTCCATCATCTCGGCACTCATAGGGGCAGGTTGGGCATCCTGAAGGGCGTGTATCAATTCGTGTTCCAACAGCATGGCCGAGAAATATGCATCGTGTTTCGTATCGGTCGCAAGCGTTCGGAATAGGATCGCCTTGTGCCTACTGCTGTAACCTCCCGCAGCCTGTTCCCCAAGTAAGGGATTCGCCTCGGCACCGATGATCAGACGGACACCGTGTTCTCCGGCTATCGCTTTGAGACGCTCTATATACAATGACGGGTCGGTACCAAGCATAGCCTCATCGGGTAACCCGTATTTCTTCCTGATTGCGGTTTTATCCGCAAATACGCGCTGCATGAGCGGATCCGTTTGCGTTTCAATCGACAACCCGACAAGATGTTTCGAAAGATTGTCTTCCTCCGATTCAAAGGGTACTTCCTGTTCTTCTTTCTCAACCTGCGTATCACTTCGTGGCGTAGCTATCGATTCCTCGGGGGTACGCAACACTTCAGGTTCCGGGATCCCCGCTTCCTGAAGCGCCTGCGCAAATCTTCTTTGCGTTTCTTCAACGGACGGGTCATCGTTTAACGGGACTCGAATGGTTCCATCACTGAGAAACTCCTTATACTTCAATTCGATTCGCAATCTGCCGATCAATCGGTCGTATGCGGCCATATCAACCCGCTCAACACCATCCTCACCGACAGTGACGGGCAGGGTGATGCGCTGGCCGGTATATTTGTCGAAATTCTGATACTCTCCCAATACTTCCGTTGCCAACGCTTCCAATGCTTCAGCAGGAGCTTTTAATGCCGCTCTCCCTTCCATTTGTGCGACGACACGGCGGGATGCGGTCCGAATCAGCGCACGTCTAAGCGCATCGGACGATGCTGCATCCTCTCCGATTGAACCCT
>CAYTIP010000005.1:0-12806 GCA_964437805.1 uncultured Gammaproteobacteria bacterium
GTCTGAACTCCAGTCACAAGTGACCATCAAGAATGCCGCACAGGCCGCCCAGGACGTAGCAACGATTACGAAAGCTGGCGCAAATGTTGCCGGAAGTATTGGTCAGACCAGTGCAATTTTCCAGCGGGGTGCATGGGCAGCTGCCAATCAGGGGGTCCTGAATTTTGCGAACGGGGCCTTTACCGGCGCAATGACCGGCTATTTCACCACGACCGCCATCCAAAGCTGCAGCCAGGCGGCGGATTTGAACTGCGCATCTAACATCGGCATGGCAGTGGTATCGGCACTGCGTTTCGGATCCATTTTGAACGGATCCGGATTGGTTAAACCAGTTGCCGTCGGATTGGATGTCGCGGACGCGGCTGTCAATACTGCACAGGTGGGCGTGGCATGTGCGGGCGCGGCGTTTGACGCGGGAGGCTGTGCGCAGGCTATTGCCGGCGCCGGCATTTCAGGTGCCGGCATAAAGGCAAACTTCGTGGATGTGACGACCGGCCAGCGGATCACGGCAGATGCCAGCGTGGAAGCAGCCAAACAGCGGTTGCTTGATTTGTACGAAGATCCGACGGCAACCCCGGAAAACGCAAAACTCAAGCCGAATGTCGATGTAGGTACGGTTCGCCAGGCGATGGACAACCTTCTTTCGCTTCAGGGATCCCGCGCCATCGAGAATGTCTCAATCGATATGGCTCTGAAAACCACTGGAACGACCTCTCTGGCATCCCGCGCACTGGATGCAGTGGGCCTCAAGCCGAATTTGGATAAATTGACGTCCAACCAGCAGGAGTTGCCCAAACTGAATCAGGCATACGATGCACAGGTGAAAGCACTGGAGAATTTCGACCGGACCAATCCCAAACCGACCGGCGATCTCGTTACCCAGCGGGACGCACTCGTGCAGGCGCGGGACCAGGCACGGTTTGCATTGGTAGACACTGCCGCTGCGGTAAACAATGAAGCCGCTCTATTGAAATCTCCCCATGGTGTCGGCGGACAGATTCGGGATGCTTTGAGAATACGCTCTGCCGAAAATAAGGCGCTTATGGATCAGGTCGATGCTGCCCAGACGAAGCTCAAACAATTGGCAGGCGATGCCGTTACGAATAAAACCCCTGAATACCGGATGGCGGAGATGGATGTATTGGATGCAAAAGCCAGACTTGCTGCCCATGAAACCGGAAAACCCCAGGCAATCATTCCGGAGATCGACCGTATTGCGCATGTAGAGGGCATGGATCCGGTCCAGAAGGTGATTGCCGACCAGCAGATCAAACAACTGAGTCGGATTCGCGCTGCGGAATCCTTCACCCCTGATGATGCTGCACTCGCCCGTTATAGCGACCCTACCAACGCGGAGTTTAACCGGGCGACCAGCGTTGATGATTTGGCCCGGCGGATTCTCAACGAACGGGGTACAGCTGACGGGAAAGACTACTTCCAGGGAGATGCAGCAGGACGGATCGAGCAGGCCAAGGCGAAAGCATATGCCAAGACGGCATGGGCCGCAACACACCCCAATGATCCGTCGGGCGTCTACGCCGGCGGACAACGCTTTTACGGAACCCAGGAAGCAATCGCCAGACTGGAGCAGGAATTCGCTCCGAAGACGCCACAGCAGCAACAATCCCTGAAACAGGAATGGTTGGGGACAAAAGACAAACCCACGGCGTTGGGGAGGCTCGCGGAACGACTCGGATTGGCGACGCTGGATTCCACGGCTGTCGGCGGCCCGAAGGCACCCGGAGAGTTTACCGACCTGGCCAAATATATGAACGAAGGTGACCGTGCCGTTGCACTTCGGGATGCCGCGGAATCCAGACGGGTCGCCGATGAGATGAAGAAACTGAAATTCGAAAAGGATTCCGCCGGAGTAACCCGGACGCCCCAGGAAGCGGAAGCGGCCATGCGGGCAGATCCGGACGGAAAAATCCTGCTGGACAATGCAGAAGCCGCGGAACGGGCAGTCATGGGCTCCCTGGTGGAGGAACGCTCGACTGCGCGAAGCAAACTGGAGCAGGATCTGTCGCAACGCAAGACCAACGGGGAGTTGACCGATGCGCAGGTACAGGATCAGCTTGCAGCATTTGACAAACCCGCCCAGGATTTCAAGGCGGCAATGGATAAACTGGTGCAGGAAGGGAAGATAACCCAGCAGGAGGCGGATGCCCGTATCAACGCACCATCATACCGGCTGCGTGTGCCGGATGATGCACCGGATGCAGTTAAGACACAGATCAATAGACTGAACTCCCTAACGGATTCGTTCGAGCAGACGTTCGGCCGACATCTCAGGTTACAGCAGGAAGCCCTCCTTGCTAGTCCGGAGTCGATCCTCCAGCTCCAGGCAGGTGGAGGGAAGTCCACCGTCATCGGACCGATGCTTGCCGCCATGGAGCGTATGACCGTGCATGCCCTTCCATCCAGCTCTGACGCCGCCTCCTATGTGAATGACGTCGTCGATTTGAAGCCATTCTTCAATCAACAGGGGATCGAGATCGTCTTCTATGACGAACAGCGCGGGTTTCTTGAAGTCAGCAAAGGATTTGACCGGAAAACGGCAAAGCTCTATGGCACTCCCGAAGGATCCGAAGGTGGAAGGTACACGGCTGACCAGGCTGCGGAAGCAGTCAAGAAACTTGCCGATGCCGCAGACGCGGATCCGTCTAAAGGCTTGATGGTCATTACCGAGTCTTCCGACAACGGATGGGCTCAAATCGGCGGAAAGCGGGGGGATAACGCATCCAGCGCACTCATGTACGATATGGTGCTTGGCAACCGCGACTATATGCTGGTCGTGGACGAAGTCGGTTCTGTGGCAGGCGCCCGCTATTCCAAATCCAAAGGAACGCCAACTGCCCTCAAGGATCTTACGGACGCCAAAAGCCTCAACGGCATGCCGGACGCCCAGCGGATGCTGGAAGCAAGTAAGGAAGTGGGGACTGCGGCTACGCTCGAAGAGTTCCGGCAGCAGGTATTGGCTGAAATCAGGGCAGGGACGAGCGGCAACCAGGCCGGGAAGTTCTTCAGTTATGACAATAACGGGCAGAGGTCCTCGCGTCCGTACCCTGCAGATACGTCGCTTGTGGGCCGGTCGTTTGCGGAAATGATCGACCAGACACTGGCCAGAACTCCGGCAGACGCGCCGATTCGCGGCCAACTGGAGCAAATGCGTCAGAAACTCGCAGCAGACCCCGGAAATCAAACCGTTTGGAAGGAATTCAACGAACTGTTGAAACAGCCAGGGACAACCACAGTTGATTCCGCCATACTCAACGATCTTGCCTACCGCACGTCGGAGTTGGAGGCGCGGTGGAACCAGCTTTCCCGTACGCCCAATAACGATTTCGGTATAGAAGCAGCCAAATCGCAGGCTGAGCAGGATATCGAAGCGAATATTGCCCAATTGCGCAATCAGCTTGCGGGTACATCCAATGAGCTACAGAAGGCGGGATTGCAGCGGGCGATCGACCAGCTGACTACGCAACTGGAGCAGCAGATCGCCGGAAGACCGCAGGAACTGGTGCTTCGCAAAAACGGCGGAACAACGGGCGAGCAGTATTCCGCCGCCGTCCAGAAGATCGCCATGCATGAGGAAGGCGTGGCCATGCTGGAGGCAGCAGGCGTCACGATCGACCGGCAGCAGCTTGTGGCACTGGAGGATTTGACCCTGACGCCGGATTCGGACCAGATCAGTAATGCCGCACTTCTCCGGCAAAAAGCCAGAAACGGAAAACTCAAAGGATATGACGCGACACCCGATACCGCCGCCAACGCATTGGGTGTGCCGTCTACCGGCAGATCCGAACCTCCCAAGACTCCCGATGGTCTGTTCGTTGCTTCGGATATCGAGACACTTATCCAGAAGGCAGCTGCGGATCCCGAATACCAGAAATACATTGAAGGGAAAACACCGGCCGTTGTCCTGGCGGACAATTCCATGGATTACGGGGTTCAGACGGATGCCTGGATAAAAGCACATCCGGATGCCCAGTATGTCGCAAGAACCAAGTTCATCACGGATCTTAACGGCGGCGGTCACACCGAATACTACATCGAACGCATCAGCCACAATCCGGATGGATCCGTCGCCATAGATCCCACTACCGGAAAAGTGATCCGCACGCCCATTGGGCAAACGGAACTTACGATGCGGTCGGCAGACCCGTCCGCTCCGAAGGTGACCAATATGATCGAGGGTACGCCGCAGACCGCCGATGCCTGGAGCAGTCAGATCCACAGCCTCATGAATTCCGAGGGATTTGCGCCAAATCAACTGACGATTGTGTATGAAGGAAGAACTCGGGCCGTGGATTTCAAGGTGAATGCGGATAACCAGAACATCCGCTGGTCGGTGCTTGCCGGCGACCAGAACAACATGGAGGATATTACGCAGGCGTACAAGCGCAACCGCGTGCCGTCCAAGGTGAATGAATTGAGTGCGGACGGATGGTCGGCAGATGCTATTGCCGGTGCGTCCCAGTACCAATTATTGGTACGCACCCAGCGTACTGACCTGAATGCCGGGAACGTGATACAGCATTTCCAGAATGTCCTGAACGAACAGCTTGCTTCGGGCCGATTCGATACGGCCATGCAGACCATGCTCCAGTCGCCGGAACAGGGGCTTATCCAGGCCAGGGACGCCCTGCTCAAACAGTCGCCGACATCCCAGCATGAACAGATCAGCAAGACCTTCGATGCACTTATTAGCGACGCCCAGCGGTTCGAACGCGCCTCTCTCATGGAATTACAGACAGAACCACTGCGGCCCGATTCCATACCGGACGAAATCTATAACCGGGGGAAACAGACGTATGACCGGCTGCAGGCAACGGTAGAAGGACTGCAGAGCCAATTGCGCCTCAATGAAGCCCAAACGAACAGTTTGCGGGAAGCGCTTCATATAAATGAACCCTACATTTCATTGGATAATTTCGACACCCTATTCAAGACCCAAAAATATCCGACCGACACAACTGGAGCACCTCCCAAGCTTCCCACGCCCTCCAATCCCAATCCGGTGGGGCCCAACGAGATTGTCCGGTATTGGGCGGAAACCAATGATCCTACCTCGTTGCCGCAGGCCGCATGGTACAGTAAGACCGATCCCGACACGGCGATTGCCGCAAACCAGGCACGAGCCGGTGCTGAAGGCACGGCACGATCGGTGCAGAAGCAATTGCGGATATCCACGACCGACGTCGTTTCCCGGATTGCCGCCGGCGAATCACCCGACCAAATCGGCCGGGTGAACGTAAACCGGGCATACCGGGATCTCCAGGCGGCTGCCGGAATCCCAGGCCGTATCGCAAGCCGTACACAGCTTCAGACGCAATTGCGGGACCTGGAAGCCACGCCACTCCCGTCACTCACATCAGGCGGCATAACGCTGGAGCAGGGTGATGTGCTCCTTACCAACCGCGGCACCCTGCCGATTACCGAACCTGTGGATGCGTACCGGGTGAACGGATCGCAGCTTACCCAGACCGCGGCGTTCACGGCAGGGGAATCGTATGTCCTTATTCCCAAATCATTGAATCTTCCAGCTACCGTCACGGTAGACGAGGCAAATATCAAAGCAGTCGCGGCAGGAAAACGGCTTGAGTCGGTTCCGTCGGATGTAAATGCGCGGGTTGATAAGGCAGGCACGGTTCAGCATCAGGCAGATGCCATCAGGGAACAGATTTCCCAGGAAAATGTTGCCATTCTCCAGGCACAGCGCGTGCTTGTCGATCTGGGTATCGGGCAAAACGAAGTGCAGTCTCGTGCGGATAGTTTGACGGCGTCCATGCGATCTACCCTCGGTCAGTCGATCTCCCGGGCGTTGGGAGGGGTCGCGATTACCGCTGCGGACATTACGCCAGCACTTCTGGATGCCGCAGTTCGCCATGAGGAAGAAATCGCAAAGAATCCGGGAGTACCGCAAAACGCGCTCACAACATATACCACCTTATCAAACGAGGTCAAAACATTGATCGATGCCAAGAATACAACCTTGCCGATCGGACAGAAAATCGCGGTTTCACCTGCACAGCTCGTGGCGTATATGGCATCTCCGATGCTTGCGGAAGCGGGTGTGCCTACAGGAGGCGCCGTTCAACCAGGTGGAGGACTGATAGCCGGACTCACCGGCTGGCGATCGCGGGCCGCGAAGATCCCGGGGATCGGCGGATGGTTAAGCAGGATCGGATTACCGTCAGCGCCTTCGGATCAGGCACGGGAGGATATCCTGGCAAAAGCACGAGCCGGTGTGACACAGGCCGAAGCGGCGATTACGGCAGCCGAGCAAATGGTGCGGGACGCACAGCAGGCTGCTGACACGATCCGGATCCAAAAGACACCCGATTTCACCCAAAAGCTGAATGCGGCACAAGTAGCCATGCAGCGGGCCCAATCGGCATTCGACAAGGCGAAAGCCGATGCCGACAAGATGCGCAAGGAATATCAGGATGCAGTGGCACGTGCGCGGGTAAACGTGCCGGCAGGAGAATCCATTCCTGCGGAAACCAGTGTCGAAATATTGGGTCGATCGACCATTCCGGCTTTGACAGATCAGCGTGTTTCCCGGTATCACGCGGACCTGTTCCGGGACGAACAGGGGAACGTGATTGCCATCCAGGATAAACATTCAAAGAACGGGACATACGTCAACGGGAACGAAGCGATTGGCAAAGTCCGGCTGCGTGAAGGGGACCGCGTATCTCTGGGTCAACTCGCACAGGAATTGATCGTAACCAGGGTGAACGGAATCCTTACCCTGACGCTTAACGGTGCAGCAGTTCAGGGGAATATCGTAGACGAAACGACACCGTTGCCGGATGCCAGAAGCACACAACCGCCTGCATCGGGCAGTATTACTCCGGGTTCCCAGGAAATGTTGGACCGGTACGACGGACGGGGAACTGCCGCCGAGAGTTTAGCCAGAAGAGGATACATGAAGCTCATGAACCAACTCTGGCTGTATTCGCCTTCAGGCAAGGAAGAAAAGGATCGGGTTTCCATTCAGCTTCCGACGAAGAACGGCGGCAGCGTGCGTGCGGAAGCCGTGTACAAAGTGCACATCGCCGCATCTCCCGCAGATTTTGATGACATCCTTTTGGCCATGACGGAAGTGCTCCGACAGATGGAGATTCTCCATAAAATCGCTCCCGGAGCGGCGATCGTCAAGCCCGAGTTCGGGTCCCAATACGGAAAAGCTATTACGGCCTATGCCAGCAACCCACAAACGCTTGCGGCAATCATGAAGAAAGCACAGGAGCTGGCGGCCTCCGGTAAAAAAGGGATTGGGCGTGGGGAATTCCGGGCGGCCGACGCAAACCTGCAATACGAACAGGAAGTGCCGGGTACCAACGGTATCCTCTATTACACGATCGAGGATGTGTACATTGACGGAAAACGGTATTACCTTGGGGAAGGTTGGGGATTGCCGTCTACGATTGATATTGCCAATACCGGATATGGAATGCGTGAAGAAATCATGCGGCTTGCGTGGGGAAAAGGACCGCTGGACGGAGCCATCAATCAGGCATTGGCACAACAGCGGATGCCTCCGGCAAAGAACCCGTCACTGACGGAAACGATCATATTTACGCGTCCGTCTGCCAATGCCAATCCGAATCCCCGCGTCATGGTGGAGGATAAGGAATATTCCTTTGCGCCCTCGGCGTTTCCCAGTGCGACACCCGTGACGGTCGGGCGATCTGGTGAAAATATCCTGATCCTTCAGGATGGGCAGGTATCCAGGCTCCATGCGTCCGTGTATGCGGACGGCGGGAAGTGGTATCTCGTGGATAACGGCTCGGCGAACAAAACAACGGTAAACGGTCAACCTGTCGATGCCAACGTGCCACGGGAGATTAAACAGGGAGATCTTATCGGCATTGCCAATGACCAGAATGTACTGAGTGCTGCTATTGCTTCAAACGGGCAATTGACCCTCCGGAAACGTCCATCGACAGCCGGAGCAGTCGAGCTTGCCGCACGACGGCTGGAGGTGGCATTTGCCAAGGAGCAGGAAGCGAAAGCGCTGTTGGCGGATCGGGTGGGAAGCTATAACGCGCTCAATACGATTGCCAATACTGTCGATACCGCAGGAAACCGGCTCGAGGAAGCACAACGGCTTCATGCACAGGCGCTCGCTTCCCTTGAAACCGCAAAGGCACGACTGAAGATATTGGAATCCTGGTTTGAAGCCTGGGATGGGTTCAGGACGCTGGGCGGCAGGCCGACGATCGATCTGTTTAAACTCCTTCGTGACGGAAGTGACCTGTCGTTCAACCTGATTCAGGAAAACGCGCAGCAAATGGTCGACATGGTGGCACGGAATCTTTCGACGATCCAGCCATCCATTCTCGGCGGCGTCCCGGGTGCAGGTATTCTGGGCGCATCCCCACTGGTTGACGTCGCATCGATTATCGGCGCGATCCAGCGGAATGAATCCATTTCCAATCCGGTGATCGGCGGCCACTATGGTGTGTATGCGGCACTTGCCGAAACGAACCGGCTGTTGAAGTACGCACAGCGCAATCATGAGGAAGCAAGTAAGGCATTCGCCGGCGCATTACGGCTCCAGATACCCACATCCGAGGAAACGGAAACGTTCCGTGGAAATCAGGTAGCCGCCAGTTCCATCCGCGTGGGTGACGTCCTTACCACCAGGGTGACTGGTTCTGCCGGTGCCGGACAGGATGTGGTGGTACGGGTGTCCTCCGAGTCCCAGCAGGTCGTCGTGTTTGACAGCGCAACCGGAGCACGCGAAGGGGTGGTACCGGTCGGTAGCTTTACACCATCCCCGGACAAGCTCTACGTGATGCTCCGTCAGGGAGTAGTGTTTGACAGCAAAACCAATGCGTACTACGACCTCACGCTGCCGCCGCAATCGCGCAAACCCCTCAGGGTCGGAAAAGGGGATATTGCCAGGGAGGGGTTGGGGATTGAGCTGAATGCGAATGCAACGATCGTCCGTCCCGTGAAGGGGAGGTTTGCTGCGTTTGCCGACGCAGTGGAACGGGCGGAGCAGGCAAGGAAAGAATTGGAGAGTAATCGTGCAACGATTAACCAATTTGCGCTGGAGAACGCGGCGGCACGCCTCAAGCAGGTTACGGGAAGGGATATCGCCCCCGGATCCGCCGAAGGTCAGCAAGTGCTCCAGGCGTTCGTCGACCATGAGCTGGCAATCCTGGAGGATAAACTCGATATGCAGGCGGCCCAGGCGGGGGATCCTGTACGGGCGGCAAGGCGAGCCGGCACACTGCAAGAGACAGCATCCAGGACCAGCACACAAGCCCAACGGACGTTTGTCGCCGGTTGGCGACGGGTCGTCCTGACCGGTGTCGTCGGGTTCCTTGTCCCCGTCGTTCTCCTTTGGAATTCGCTCAATACCCAATCGCGCGTGGCTCCACCGGCACCCACCTTGAACGCACAGCCGCGGGTCGTGCGGATCGTGACCCAGGAAACGCCGGTATCGGCAGCCAAGGAAATGCTGGCTATCCAGTTCAACAACGGTGAGGATTGGTACCAGCTGCCGGAATCATGGCTGGAAGCTGATGCAAAAGGATATCGTTTGATACCACCAAGCGAATATCCGACCGAACTCCAGAAACTGACGAGCCAACAAAGCCAGCAGCTCACGGAAGCAGTCAGATTGCCGACCGTTGGACAGGGCGTCCAGCGTGTCACACCGGTGGAAATTCAGCAGGCTGCCCAGGTGGTCGCTCCCCAGCGCCCCGGGGCCCCTGCCGTACAGCAACCCCAGCAGGCAATTTCTGAGATAACCAGTATCGCCGTGATCGGCGATCAGCATGCGGCAGGGAACCTGTTCATCAATGAAATGAAGCGCGCGTTTTCCGGACTGACGTTCAGCAATCCGGGAGAATTCAGCGGAACGAAGGTAACCAGCGGGCAGTTCCTTGCTAAACTCCAGGCCGGTATCGATGGTGTAACCGTACCGGATGCCGTGATTCTGGAAATAGGTGCAGAAGATATCAAAAGCGGTATTTCCCAATCGGAAACGCTCACGAATATCGAACAAATTGTCTCTCTGTTACGGCAGAAGAATCCCAACGCGACGATCATTCTGGCACAACTGCCGGTCATTGATACCGGAGAGACCGATATGAATCGGCAAGCGCATGAGTTATCCCAAGCGCTCGTGCCTCTTGCGCAGCGGTTGGATCCAACCGGTCAATCGGTCGCATCCGCAGTCATGACCGGTCCCGTCGGAACCCGGGAACTCTTCCCGCTGGAAACCTGCGGGAGTTTCTGTACGTCCAACGCACAGCGGGGAGCGGTGGGGATGACCGATTTGGTGGAATCCGCGCTTAATCCCGTTATCCAGGCCCGCCGCGCTCAGGCCCAGTCTCCCCAGGCACCCTCGGGCGCAGTGTCCAGCGTGCTTCCGACGGATGCGCCGCAGGTGACGATTGCCGATTTGGGTGAGGCGCGTGTCGTCCAGATGGACGTACGGATCCCGCTTGACCAATTCCCGAAACTGAAGAACGTTGCGGCAGCGGTCCAGCGGGACGCAAACGGTCAAATCCAGCTGGATGCCAACGGAAATCTCGTATTGCCAAAACGGGACGAATGGCTGCCGATTCCTGATGATGCGGTTGCACTCTTCCAAAGCCAGTACAACAACTTGCCGCTTCCCCAGCGGACGCTTCGGGCCGCACAGTTCCTTAATCCTGCCGTAAACACCCGGTATCAGACGAATCCGGACACCGGAGATACATTCTGTAATATCTACGCGACAGACGTCAGCCGGTTATTGGGCTACGAAATTCCCCGATGGCTCAACGGCGGGAAACAGGATGCCAATGAGATGGCCACCTGGCTTCGGTCATCGGATGCCCAGAAACTCGGCTGGCGGGAAGTGGATATGGCAACCGCCAATCGACTGGTGAACATGGGTGCAGTGGGCATGGCTGCGGGACACATGGAAGACGATATCCGTATCGGACATATCGCACAGATTATTCCGGGAGGAGAGGATACGGACCCGCTGCTTGCACAATCGGGTGGAAACAACGGGATCGGCATTCCGGTTTCTTCCGGTTTCTCGCGGTTTGAGGGGGTAATCCGGAGGAATCCCAACGGCAACAACTGGGTTGGCTTTTTCGTCAACGATTCCGCACCGTATCAGCTGCAGATTCCCCAGGAGCTTGCGGATCTGCGTTCGGATCCGATTGCCGGAGGATTCCTTATTCCGGCGTTTATCAATCTGGACACGATGCTCCAGTCTCTGAAGCTGAATTTCATTTTCAATTCCAAATGGTACCAGCGCATCCGGTACGATCTCCTCATCCGTTCATCGGTGAAGCGTTCCACTGTCCCACCGAAAACGCCCGAGGACACCATCGAGGAAGAGATCCGCAAGGAATATGACCGGAAAGAAACGGTGGGCCGTCTTGCCGACGCGGTGGATGCGTATCTGAAAGCGGAAAAAATTACGGTTCTTGCAGACAAGAATAACCATGATATTACCGACCCCCTCGCCATCAGCGAATACATCATCCGTGAAGTATCCGATCCTGTGTGGGAGGCCATCTATGATGCCGCGGAAGGACGGTCATCCATCTTCACGATCCCTGTCCCAGCACAGCCCCAACCACAGACAGCACAGCCACCGGCTGTTCAGGTAAGCGCCGGGGTATCTGCTCCAGTTCGCCAAGCCGCCCGTCCACAGGAATTGCGGATCAATGATATGGTGTTCATGGCGGCTTCCGACCAGACGGTTGATGAGATCGGCAGAAAGCAGGTGAATGAGGCATATGTGAAGCTGCGCACTGTCCATTCGCTGGATGAACGGCTTGCACAACAATCCCAACTCCGGTCACAGCTGGCAAGCCTCAAGACCGGTTTACCTACCCTGTCCACGCTTCGGCCGGCTGCCGGACAACCGATCCTGGTGCAGGGAGATGTGGTGGTGACAACAAAAGGACCCATAACCATTTCGGAGCCGGTCCGTTTGTACAAGCTGAATACGACGAGTAAAACACCTACGGTTGTCACCTCCACCACGTCCCAAGGGGAGTATGCGATCGTCCCCGTCTCCAAAGTGGGGAATTTGTCCGCAACCCCGACGATCGCCGAAGTACGGGCACAGGCAATAACCACCCTTCGGGGGAGCAGTAAAGTCGATAAACGGGGACTGGCACAGCAAGCTGAATCACGGTTGGCGTCCCAGCTGACAAAACTGGATACGGAGATTGCCGGGATCCGGTCTGTCGCCACGCAACTGAATTTAAGCAAAGCAGAGCTGGATGCCGGAGTACTGACCTTGGGGACTGCGCTTGCGGAGTCTATTGTCGCGACACTTCAACCCGCACTCCAATCGATTGATCCGGATATCCGACTCGATCAAAGCGGTATTCCCGAGAATCTGGTGCTTGCGGTAGTGGAGCACGATCTGGCAGTCCTGGAACAGGAGCGGACAGCTCCGGGTGCAGACCGGAGGACCCTTCCTACCTACGTCGTCCTTGCCGATGCGCTTACGCAATATTTCGAAGCGAGGAATGCCGCAGTCCAATCGGGGTCACTGCCCGCCAACCAGTCCGTGATCCTCAACCAAACCGAGCTGGCAGGTATTATGGCGGCGCTGGAAAAAGCAGCGTTGTCGGCTCCGGCATTCCAATCGGATGCAGCCAGAGCCGTTCAGGAAGCCAGTAGGCAAACCATCGACCAGTCGGCTGTTCAGGCAAGAGTCAATCTTGGGTTGGGGGTCGGTGTACCGGGGATCGTCCAACAGCCTACCAAGGAACGAATGTTGGAGGTTCTTGATGCGCGGATTGCCGGACTGTGTACTGCAG
>CAYTIP010000006.1:0-12071 GCA_964437805.1 uncultured Gammaproteobacteria bacterium
CCCAGTCGGATGTGTTCGGTGAGGGGGTCTGTTTGGAATGTCTCGATAGGAAATGCGGTTACCGAGGTGTTTTGGATTACTACCAAAACCGCAAGAATGACGGCAACAGCAACCGAAAACATACGGTTCACGGAACTGAGGATGAGTATCTTTTTGGATGCGAATGCAACAAGAACAGAGGCCGCGATCTGGACGCAGACGATGAACCGTACGGGCGACTGTATGAGCTCAAGGATCGGGATATGTTGAAACCATGAAAAGGGCAGGAGAGGGGAGTATGTGCCTCCGGAACGGTCGAATTGGAGCGTGTTTCCCATTGAAAGAATCAGGAACAGCGTAAGAAGTAGGGTCCAGAAGATCACTTCCCTGCGGTCCAGGGAGGATTTTTCCCCGGGGAAGAACATGGAGAAACCAATAAGCCCCAGGGAAATCCATCCCAAATAGAGCACTCTGCGGATGTCAGGGAAGACGTAGCCCAGAAGCGGTGCGGAGTTCTGACTCACGCGACTCAGAATCGCACTCGGATCGACGACCCCACTCACACTCAAAAGTGACCAGTGGATCAGTATGAAGGGTATAAGTCCGATGAGAACAGAGAGAAAAAATACAAGGACGTTAGCAAGGTACGTTCTTATAGATCGCGTTTTGACGGCCATCCACCCTGAGCGAAGAAAAAGAATGCCGATAACAAACGAGAACAGGAGTAATGTGCGGTAGTCGGTGTACGCCTGGAGGACATAGAGAACGGCCATAGCGATGAACTCGCGCCTGCGTTGTCCCCTGAAGTATGCGCGGTACCAGAAAAACAGGAAAAAGCCGAGCCACTCGGTTCCCATCAGGTCGATATGCCCGACGAGCGTTTTCTGCAGCCGGAATGTGCTGAACGTGAAAGCAAGTGAACCGATCACCGCGGCGCGCTTATCCTTTACGAGCAGATTCAGGAACAGGAACATGCCCACAAAGGTCCCAATGTAGGAGAACGCAATAATGCTGTTATATGTGGCTACCGGTCCGCAACACCATTGGATAGGGAGAGAAATGATGCTCGGAAGCAGGAAGAGGTCGTATACGAGGGAAACGCCGTGCGGATAGCCCATGAGTGTCGTGGTGAGAAGGTTTGCCCAGGTGCCGGATAGTAGTGCGGTCTGGAAATGCCAGAGAAACCACATGTTCACGATGACATCTTCGTTGAGACCGATATATTGGGTGATGGGATTAAGGAAGTTCATAAAGCAATTGGTTGGATTCGGATATGATTGCGGCATTGGGAAATGACTGCCGGATGAACGGCACCAGGTGCGCGTATGAGCCGGTATCGGTAACCCAGATGTATTTCAGCTGGTAATTATTTTTCAGGGTATGTATCTCATCCGATGTTAATGGTTCGCACAGGTAATACCGTTGACAACGATCCAACCGGGTGAGCACCGGATCGTTTCTAAATCGTGCGGCAGTTTCATCATCCACATAGCTGACATCTGCGGCTAGCAGCGGTTTCCGGTAGAGAATTTGTGCGAACAGGGCAGTACCGTATTTGCGCTCTTTTTTGTTCATGTAGAACGCGTCGAAATACCCAAACGGAAACGTCAGGACGGATCCTGCAGGACCGGATCCGATCGCCTGGGTGATGGGGGAATGGCTGAGCGGTGTAGTCAGGAACGGGAGAAACAGCGTGTACTGGAGGATGATGCATGCGATCCCAACGAGCGTGGTCGGAATCAGAAACACCGGTTTCTTTATCCGGGAGAATATGCTTTTCCAGGAGATCGCCACGAGTACGGATACGGAAAGATGCACGACCATGGAAAACCGTCTGGGGTCATGGAATAGCCGGAATATGGGCGTGTCGATGAGAAGATTGTATGGAAGCCAGGGGGATTTCAGCAGTTCCCTGCCTTCCCACACAATGCGGGTTCCGAATGAAAGCAAGGTAAAAAAGATACCGATACCAAGCCAGAGGAAAATCGTCCGAGTTTCGCCGGCTGTTTTCCGTCTGAAAAGAAGATACAGTGCAATGAGGAGTAGGGAAACAGCACCGATGTATGTATAGAAGCCATTACTGGAATACAGGGTAAAACCACCATACGGATACAGGTAATCCTGCAGTTCAAGCGACCGGTGTAGGGCAATGTACGCATACTCCGTGGTGTCCGGCCGGTAGGATAGAAGAAGAAGCGAGCGGTGGATATACAGAAGCGGGAGCAAACCGATCAGGGATCCCAAGGAAAATATGAGAATGGTCCGCATTATGTGTCCTAAGGCGTGGTTTTTCCAGCTGCGAAACAGGTTTACGAGCATAATTATTCCCGCAACCATTGTGAGCATAAAAAATGTTCGATAATCAGAATATGCCTGTAAAATATAAGAAATAATTAAACCAAAAAGAAGGAATTTTTGCTGGGAATTTTTCTGATACCGGTACCAGAAAAACAGAAAGAATCCAATCCATTCGGTACTCAATAAATCCGCCTGTCCCTGCATCATACGCATCAGGCGATAGGAAGAAAAAGTGAATCCCAGAGACCCAATGAGCGCAGCAGCACGATCATGTACGAATTCTCGGAGAAAAAGATACATGCCGATGCATGTTAGAATAAAGGTAAGAATGAGGAGTGTGTTGTAGGCAACCACAGGGCCTCCGATAAGAAACGCGGGGTAGGAAAGAAGACTGTTGAGAAATGGGGTGTCGAATCGAAGAGGAATGCCGATGGGAAATGCCTGGAGGGTTGTATGCAGGATATTTCCGAAATTTCCGGTGCGCAGTGCGCTTTGTGTGTGCCAGAGGAACCATACATACCCGGGTGCGTCATTGATGCCGATGATGGATGTCGTGAGGTCTGTCACACAAAAAGTATAACACTATGAATTATATGCGATTCCTCCTGTATTGCCTTATTGGAATTGTAGCGTACGGCCTGTTCATCAGTCAGATCAATATATCTGTTGTCCTGGGATTGTTCACGCAGTACGATTTCCGTTTCCTGAGCGCATCACTGGCGCTTCTGGGGTTGGGATTTGGGGGTATTGCGGTTTCCCTCATGATGAGCAAGATACACCAAAAAAGAAGCAGGATGCTTGGCACCCTGGGGATTCTCTACGCGTGCAGTATTGTTCTTCTTGCATTTTTTTCCCTGGGGATACCGGGTCGTGAATGCATGATCCATGAAGGAGTCATCGGATTGCTTATTTCTGCACTGATTCATTTTTTCCTTGGCGGCTGTTTGATTTCGGCATTATTGGTAGAAGGGAAAAAGCAGCTGTACGGCATGATGTTTTCGGATTATCTGGGGTGCGCGCTCGGTGCGCTCGTGCTCCTGGTGGCTACCGACCGCTTCGGATTGTTTGCTTCGTTGTATCTTTCTGTGGGTTCAGGCATCTGGGTATTGGTCTTTCTCTGGCTCTATATCAAACGCCGCACGGGGTGGGTCGTAATAGTGCTGGTTTTGGGTATCGCGGCAGCATTGGCGGCACTCATGGTCAAATATCCCCTTTCCCTCTCGTGCGGAAAGGAAGGAAGTATCGTGGAGAAATCCAATTCGTTTTCCTATTTGCGGATTTACGAACGGGACCAGACTGAGCAATACTCGGGGTATGAAATATCCATCAATAACGGGAGTATATTTACAAACGGTTTCGTTGCCAGTTCTTTGGATAGCCTCAAAGAACGGTTCACGGATCTCAGGAGTCTTCCGTTCATGGCAACCGACGGAACGCGTGCCTGTATCATCGGATCCGGATTGGGCAATGATATGTATCGGGGAGCTCTGGCAGGGTGGGATTCCATGACTGCAGTCGAAATCAACCCGTTGTTGGTTGATTTCATCAATAGTGCTGCAGGACAACAACGGGTATCTCCCTACCGGTTGCCCGGAGTGAAAACGGAAATCACGGAAGCACGATCGTTTCTGACCGGAACGGATGAGAAATACGATCTTGTCCTGATTGCCCATTCCAAAAGTTTCGGCCGGCCTTTCGGTGCACAACTCTTTTTGCCGAAAAATCTGTACACAAAGGAGGCATTCTCCGAATATCTACGCCATCTTACTCCAAACGGAACCTTGGTGATTGTCGATTACGTGTGGTACACACGGCAGTATATTTCCACGCTCCGGTCTTTACTTACCCAACAGGGGATCGATCACAAAGATCACTTGATTTCCTATACGAAATTTGACGACCGTCTCTACAGGGAAGGAACGGAATATATTTTTCTCAAGCCGGGGGGATTTACTTCCGCTCAACAGGCACAACTGAAAGAACTGTCCGATCGATTTCTAATGGAGCCAACCCGCGACACCAGCGGCAATGCGCGGTACCATTCGGACATCGTGCTGACTGACGATAAGCCGTTCATCTGGCAGCCGGAAACCGGAAGAAATAACTACTGGTTTCCCCAAGAAGGAATCCTCAAGGATTTCTTCTTGGTTGTTGTCATATCTGTCATTATCATTGTTATTTCGGTCATCCTCTTTCTTATCCGGATGAAGGTTTCATCCGAAACACTTGCAATCCCGGTATTCTTCGGGGGCATTTCAACGGGTTTGGCGGCACTGGAATTTGTATTGGTCAGTAAAATGACGCTTCTCATCGGCAATCCGGTGTATGCCCATGTCATCATTCTTTCCTCCATACTCATTTCCGGCGGATTCGGCAGTCTTTTCGCACAATTGCCCAGGGTGAAAAAACATCTGGGTTCACTGGCATTCATCAGCGCAGCGCTGATTATTGGCGCGTATCTGTTTCTGGATCAGGCTATCGCAGCATTGTTGCCGAGGCCGGAATTGGTGCGGGCTGCGGTCGCGGTGCTTCTTGTTTCCATCCCGTCGTTTATCGCTGGAACCCTGTTTCCCATTGCGCTGGAGCGGACATCCAAGCAGCGTGAAGAGATGCTGCCGTGGGTGTGGGGCATCGATTCCATGATATTCGTTTGCGCAAGCCTCATTATCTCCTACAGTGTCATCTTTATGGGAATACGGAGTATGCTCATTATCGGAGCCGTCGGATATCTTGTCGCCGGGGTGAGCGCGTGGTTTATCCGGCGCTAAGATATGAAAAAGATAGTGTTGATCAGTTGCATAGTATTGGGGCTTGCCGGATTTGTCCTGTTTCGTAAATCCCAGACCGGTACACAGCCACTGACGGGCGATTGCCGGACGGACATCGTTTGTCCTGAGTGCAATGTCATTCTCATCACGGTCGACAGTTTGCGTGCCGACCGGATCAGTACGCTGGGCTATGGCAGGAAGACTACGCCCAATATCGACCGGCTCATGGAGCGGGGCATCGTGTTTCCGAATTACTTTACGACCGCATTTCTCACTCCCATTACGCAGATGTCTGTGCATACCGGTATGTATCCTTCTTCGAACGGTATGACGCTGTTCAATTCCATCATTCCAAACGACGTACAGACGCTTGCGCAATTGTTGAAAGAGCGCGGATGGCGCACGTCAGCCCTGCACACTGCGCCCGAATACACCAGGGAACCGGGAACAAGATTGAGTTTCAGCCGGGGATTCGGGTGGTACCGGTTTCTGGAAGAGCGGATGCTGTCGCCATTTACGGTGCAGTATGTCCAGGATGAACTGGATTTCATAAAATCCAGGAAATTTTTCCTCTGGCTGACGGTTGGAAGCGTCCACTTTCCGTACGGCAATGATGCTCCCGATGTCTTTTCGGACAAGAAATACACGGGGCCGCTCAAAGGGCAAATGCTTCGCTGGGATCTCATGACGCATATATACGACAACAAGATCTATCCCAACCCCGCTTCACTGGAAATGATGGACATATCCAATCCGGGACCAGAGGATACGCTGTTGGCAAACATCAATACGACTAAGGAACCGCTTATGATGACGGAAGCGGATATCCGGTATATCAAGGACATGTATGACAACGGCATTCTCCATTTCGATGAATTTTTCCAAAAACTCATTGACATGCTTGAGAAGGCGAAACTCATGGACAAGACGATCATTGTCATCACCTCAGAACACGGAGATGACCATCATGAGCATAAATTTTTCGCCCATCACGATATCTATGACACGCTTGTTCACACGCCGCTCCTGGTGTATTCGCCCAGGATTACCGCCAAGAAAACCGTCAATACCGTGATGAGTTCTGTGGACATTCTCCCCACACTCTTCAGCATGGTAGGAGTGCCGATTCCCAAGCAAGTGCAGGGGCGAAGCTTCGTGCCGTTCGTTTGTGGAGCGCCGGAAGAGGAATCATCCGCCGCGTATATTGAACGCGTCCCAATCTGGGAGCAGGTCGTATATGAAAATCATTCGGACGTACGCAATATGGAGCTTTTGAAGGCGCTGGGAGATCGGGATGACTATATCGATATCGCAATACGGACGAAAAAATGGAAATACATATTGCGGCGGTCCAACAATATTCTCAAACAGGTATCCTGGTGGATCACCATTACCGGCAAGAGTCCCCAGTTACCTGAGGAAGAACTGTATGACATGGAGAAGGATCCGTATGAACAGGACAATGTCGTATCCAAATACCCGGAAATCAGAAACGAACTGAAAGGGAAGCTGCTCAATTGGTGGGAAACGACGATCCAGCCTTCGAAGAAAAAAGGTGGGAAAACGATCAGGCTCCAGGAATATTTTTAGCGGACGTTCTTCAGCGTCTTCCTGCTTTCACCATGAGTGCTATGCGTTCGATATCCTTTCTGGTTAGCCGGACGGAGGAGGGGAGATAGAATCCGTCCCGGCACAGCATTTCCGATACGGGGAAACGTTTTCCTTTGAATTGATGGTAATATACGGGTTGGAGATGCATGGGAATGAAGAATGAACGCGTTTCGATGCCATTGTCAGCAAGGATACCCCGGAGTTGATTTTTGTTTCTGCCGAACGCTTTTTTGTCCACCAGAATGCCGTTCATCCAGTAGCTGCTTATGCTATCGGAAGGAATCGTCTGGAATCGAATACCCGGAATGCCCGACAGAAGTTGTCTGTACCATGAGGCGATCTGCCGTTTCTTTTTGAGAAACGCTGCGAACCGTTCTACCTGCGCCACTCCCACGGCGGCCTGAAGATTGGTCATCCTATAGCTGAATCCGATCATGGAATGCCAGAAATGCCGCTCTGTGGAAAACGCGCTGTTGACCAGACTCCGAGAACATTCAGCCAACAATGCGTTGCTGGTGGTAACCATGCCTCCTTCGCCGGTTGTCATGCTTTTGTTGGCATAGAGGGAAAAACACCCCATGTCGCCCAGGCTGCCAACGGGTTTTCCTTTATATGTTGCTCCGTGGCTTTCCGCAGCGTCTTCAATCACCCAACAATGATGTGTTTTGGCTATACGGTTGATTTCATCCATAGCGCACGGAACGCCGTAAATATGCACAGGGAGAATGGCTTTCGTTTTTTTCGTCATTGCTGTTTCAAGCTGCTTGACGTCGATGTTCCAGGTATTTGGATCGGCATCCACCAATACGATCTTGGCATGGGTGTATGAGACCGCATTGGCTGTTGCGATCATGGTAAACGCCGGAACTATGACTTCATCGCCCGGACCAATACCGCATGCGGTCACGGCCGTATGGAGCGCGGTTGTGCCGCTGTTGGTCGCGATGGCATACCTGGTTTTGCTGACCGTTTTCCTAAATGCTGTTTCAAAGCGGTTGACGAATTCGCCGGTTGCGGATATCCAGGAAGACCGGATCGCTTGGCTCAGATAACGCTCCTCGTTTCCCGAAATATCCGGTTCACAAACGGGAGTAATGGTTTTTCCCTTCAATACCGGCTCTTTGGACGGGAGCAGAGACGTGATTTTTTTCAGATCGCGTTTGGCAATGATGGTTTTTTTCAGCATCTGTTTCATGTGTTCCGTAGGTTCCAGGCTGTATGCAGGTAGGTCGCGGTCATGGATAGCCATTTCGATTTGCTTTTGCCGGAGCGCCGTTTCGGGAAGAAGGCAGGATACTCCTCAATGCGAAACCCCTTGTGTCTGGCATGATACACGAGTTTCATAAAGTATTCACCATATCCCTGATAGATCGATGGCAGAGGAAGCGAAAAAAGGTCGGACCGGTGGATAACAGCACATCCGCTTGTCCAGTCGGACACATGTCCGCCGAGGATGACGCCAAACAGGAAATTCATGAATCTGCTCGCAAGATAATGCCAAAACGGTTGCATCCCGCCACCCGGGACGTATCGGGAAGCGATACGCAGCGTGTGCTCCGGAAGATTTGTGAGGAGCATCGGAAGAAGAGAAGGATCGTGATTTCCGTCCGCATCCATGCCGACGATGACGGTTCCACGGCTTTCCCGGATCCCCAGATGGATCGCCGCTCCCAACCCGTTCCGTTTTTTGGGTATGATACAACGTACGGCGGAACTGCCATGGAAGCGCTTTCTGACTGCATCGCCGGTTCCGTCCGGACTGTCATCGTCGACGACGAGAATTTCGTGAGGATGGGATTTCAGTTCATTTCGGATTTCCTCAATGAGTCGGATGATGTTCCCGCGTTCGTTGTATGTCGGAATGATGACGGATATCGTTGGTTTCATTGTTTGCGGGCAAAGACGAATATCGTTGATCCCATGGGAAGATTCATATGGGACAGGAGATAGCGGTCAATGGAAAGGAGAAACGAGAGAAACCGGTTTGCCACCTCCGGTGTCGTGGACAGGGGAATATAGCGGCCTGTTGCCTTTGTTATGATCCGTTGGAGGACAAAGAGCGGGAATGTCAGAAAAAACAAATAGGTAACCCGTTCTACCCTAAATCCGTGCCTGGTAACGAGTTGCACCAGATCGTTTTTGCTGTATCGAACACGCCCTTCGACCATCTCATCGTGTTTGGAAAACAGCCATTGGTGGGCACAATCGGTGATGACCAGATATCCGCCTTTTTTCAGTACCCGGTTTGCCTGGGAAATCGCCTGATCCTCATGGATGCCCTTGTGGTAGAGGACATCAAAGAAAGTTATGAGATCAAATGTAGGCTTCTTCCATGGTAACCGGTTTGCGTTTCCCTTCATTGCCCGGATTCCGCGTTTCTTGGATGCGCGAAGCGCCCACGGATGTTCTTCAATACCGGTAACAGCGCCAAATTTGGTGAGCACTACACTCATACCTCCGGTGCCGCATCCGACATCCAGAATGCGTAAGCGTTTCTTTGGCAACAGCGCTTTCAGCAGTTGGGAAACATACGCATGACGGCCGCGAAAAAACCAGTTTGACTCCTCAAGACGGGCCATCTCCTCATACACAATCGATTTCATTGGTGAAATTATAGCAGGAAACCGGCGACATTGATGGGTGGAACGGCCAATGCCTTTCATCATGACAATTCTTGACAACACGGAACAATTGATCTATGGTTGAAATGTTTTTCCGTACAAACCCTACCCGAATTCATCATTCCCAACGTATGAAAAAATCCGTTGATTTGCTCCCGATCGTACTTCTTTGCGTCGCCCTAATCGTTTCACTGGGAAGCCTGTACGCCAAACAGAACCAGGGGAAAAAGCAGGAAAATGTCCCCATGTGTACGGATTGTAATGTGTTATTGGTTGCATTCGATGCGCTCCAGGCCGCTCATGTATCGCACTTGGGCTATCCGAAAGAAACAACGCCAACCATCGATGCCATCGCAAAGGATGGAGTGACATTCACCAACACGATTTCCGCTGCATCCTGGACGGTCCCGTCCTACATGTCCATCTTTACCGGGTTATATCCGACCGAACACCGTGTTGTGAACAAATTTACGGTGTTTACCCCCGAACAAAAGGTGATTACCAATCTCGCAAAGGTTTCTCCCAATGTCAGGACACTGGCACAGGTGTACAAGGATCACGGGTACGTGACGGGCGGTTTCACCGGAGATGCCGGCGTTTCCTCCCAGTTTGGGTATAACCAGGGATTTGACGTGTTTAAGGATAATGACACCTTCGGATCCATGGAACCGGCGGCTACGCAAGCCCTTACCTGGCTCAAGGAAAACAAGGGGAAGAAATTTTTCCTGTTTCTTCACGGATACGACATGCATGGACAATTCAAACTCCCGGAAGGATACAAAGGAAAATTCATGACCGATTCCTATTCCGGTCCGTACAAGGGCACCGCAAAGGAGCAGGGAGCATTGCGGGAACAGGGTCTGGTCAATCCCGATATCGGATTTACTCAGGAGGATACGGCATTCTGGCGCAGTTGGTATGATTCGAAGATATTCGATGCCGACCAGCGGTTTGCGAAATTCTGGAAAGAATTCGAAGCCATGGGGCTGAAGGAAAACACGATCGTCATCCTGTTTGCGGATCACGGAACGGAATTCTACGAACACAAAAAAGTGGATCACGGACACTCGCTATACGATGAATTGGTTCATGTGCCACTGGTGATCTGGGCACCCACAATAGAGAAGAATAAACGAATCGATGCGCAGGTCAGCACGATGGATATTCCGATGACACTCCTGGAACTTACCGGTGTACAGGCGGATACGGCGTACCAGTCACAGATTCGTGGGAGGAGTCTGGTTCCTGCACTGAAAAGCGGATCCTTCCCGGCCATGGATGTATTTATTGAAACGGATTACCGCAACTATACCCATAAGCGTGGGATACGGACCGCTGACGGATGGAAATATGTCCTGACCATGGAGACCGGAGCAGGTGAGCTGTACAATCTGAACACCGATCCGGGTGAAACCGTAAACCTCGTTGATACGGAAACCACCCGCGCAGAGGAATTGAAGAGCAAGACGATCGCCCACATCAAAGCGATGGGTGCCAATCCTGAAGGACCGTGGGAAATCGGGTGTCTTCCGGTATACGGAGACCAGTGTCTGTAATAAGTTATCTGGTCGTCCGGACTCTGGCAATGCTACGCAATGTGGTAGTATAGAAGTGTCGTATGAGTGATATCCTGCCGTCCCCGCAATCCGCACCCCCTCCCGTTGATCCGCCTAAATTTCCTGCTGTCGCACTTCGGATGATTCTTGAACGCATTGATCCCGTAATTACACGCCTGCTTATGATTCCCATTATTCAGGTCATATATAGCCGATTCCGAGCAAGTGTGATTTTCCGTATTGTATTTTTGATCTGGATCGGACTGACGCTGTTTTGTGTGGGAATGGCAGTTCAAATTTATGCTGCAATTCCGTATTCCATTACGCTTTCCATGGACCGCCCGACCGCTATCCCACCCCGGTTTTCCGACGGAAGAAATTTTGCCGCCATGAAATGGACGTTTTCGCCATTGTCAGGAAGAATTTTCCACGCTGTCGTTGCTGGTAAGCATATTAATGAGGAAACGGGTGAGGTGATCGATGTGAAAATCCAAAAGAATCCCTTTTTTTCCTGCGAACGCGTCAGGCGAGACCCGGGGGTGATTTCTGCTGAAATCGTGAACGTTCCATCACTAGGAGATGTATGCATGGAAGTGAATGATGAGGACGGGGAGGAAATTCAATTATATTCCTGGGTGAAGGGGGGTATGTTCCACAGTATCGCATTTCCTAAGGCATCGCTGAGTGATGAGGAAAAAGAAGCATTGCTGCAGTCTATTGAGTCGGTTGATGTCGATATCACCTGTTTGTCCAAATTTTTCTGCTTCCTGACGGAAAGGGGATTGCTGCGCTGGAATTAACCAGCATCGCACCGAAGTATGCAAGCGAAGGCTTATGCGGTTCCCACATCATCGCTGCGGGGTACTGCATATGATAGTATTGGATTGGATTGTATGAACAGCGACTTTTCCATTACCGTCAGGTCAACCTGCCGCGTATGCCATCAGGCCGGTTTGATTGATTTGTATTCCTTGGGAAATCTGTACATCTCTGGTTTCCTTAAGCCCGGGGAGGAAGGGATCCGGGCGCCTCTGGATATGGTGCTCTGTCCAACGTGTTCGTTGGTGCAGCTTCGTCACACGGCCCCGCAGGAATTATTGTACGCGCGGTACTACTGGTACCGTTCCGGGGTGACGGATTCCATGCGTGAGTCGCTCAGGGATATCACTCAACAGATTGAATCGATGATTTCCCTTGAGCAAGGCGATGTGGTGTTGGATATCGGTTCTAATGACGGG
>CAYTIP010000007.1:0-11752 GCA_964437805.1 uncultured Gammaproteobacteria bacterium
TAAAGAGGCTTGGAAGAATTCCGTCTGACGAACCCTACTTCGAACAATGACAGCTTGACCATTTCACACACTATGATAAAATACGGGCCAGGAGGAAGTGTACCATGAGAAAGACCAAGATCGTCTGCACGCTGGGACCAGCAACTGAAAAAGGTGACATGCTCCGCCAGCTTTTCCTGAACGGCATCTGGTCACCGGTATTCTTCGGCCTCCGATCACCGGAGCTGGGATTTATCGTCATTCTCGGGTTGTGGGTGAGCATTATCCTTACGATCGCAGCGATACGCAGGGTCTCCCATACCGCTGCAGCACTGCTTGTACCATATGCCATGTGGGTCAGTTTTGCGAGCTTCCTCAACGCCGGAATAGCCATCCTCAATCCCTAGTGCACAACCTGTCGGAACAGGCGTAATTTCTTCATTCCGTAGATGGACGTCAAGAATACTACTGCGGTTGCCAGGATATATGGCGCCCTCAACCCAATCAGCGAATACATGGACGTCCCGGCAATCGGACCGAACAGACGTGCCATACTCCCAACGGATTGATTCATTCCCGCGATATTTCCCTGTTCGGTATCCGGCGTATTTTTGGAAATCAGCCCAGCCAGCACCGGTCCGGATACACTGTTTGCCAAAGCGAGGATCGTGACGGCAATGATGAGAATATACAGGTTGGTGCTCAGTGCGATCAATCCCAATGCTATAGCCATCATCATGGTAGAAATAACCGTTGCCTTCCGTTCCGATACGGACCGGAGAATCGGCTTCAAAAAGAATAGTTGCACAAGAATCCCGATCAGTCCGATATAGGCAAATACCAATCCGTTGGTTGTCGCGGAAAATTTCAACGCGTGTTCGGTAAACAGCGCAAACGTGCCCTGCATGAGTGAAAAAGCGAACATAGTCAGAAAGGAAATGGTCAGGTATAGCCCGACATTGGGGTGTGTCAGCGCATCGTAGAAATCACGCATCCGGAATACTCGCCGTCTGGCGGTCGATGGAGAGCGTTTTGCATCCTTTTGGGTTTCCGGAAGAAAGAGATAGGTCAAAATGGTCGCGATAGCTGCAACACCACCGGCTACGTACGCCGGCACAGCATACCCATAGACCGAAAGCAAGCCCCCGAATGCAGGACCGATGATGAACCCCAACCCGAAGGCAGCCATCATGATACCCATGCCCTGTGTCCTGTTTTCTTTGGTTGTGATATCCGCAATATATGCCTGTGCCGTTGAAATATTGCCGCCCGATATGCCGTCAATAATACGCGACAGGAATATCAGCGGCAACGATTGGGCAAATCCCAAGAGGATGAACGAAACCGCGGTACCCGCGATGGAAAAGAGAAGAACCGGGCGCCTGCCGAAGGTGTCGGATAGTTCACCCAACACGGGAGCGGAAATCAGCTGGAACAAGGAATACGCCGCAGAAACCAGTCCGATCATCATAGGACCCGCACCCAAGCTCTCCACATAATACGGCAGAAGCGGCAGGATAATGCCGAATCCGAGCATATTGACGAAAATGATAAGGAAAATAATCCACATTCTGCGGTCCATCATACGTGTTCGGGAGATCTCCGTAATACGGATTGGAGAAGGACTTATTCTATCACACCGAAGTCACTGGTTCTACGGTTCGGACAGTCATAGCGTGGTCGTGAGGGTAACCCTATATTCGGATAAGTCCAGGCCATCCGTTCAGGCACGGGGTGTGCTTGATGGCCTTATCCAACTGGAACTTACCGTTCCCACAGTGGGGATACGGGAAGCACGTTTGAATACGGATACTATACCACGCATTGGACAGGAACTCCGTAATCATCCTTACAATGGAGGCAGATCAGCGGAATGCACCGGTGAACAGAAGAAGAAGTGCCAACGCGGTGAAACCGCCGAACACTGCAAGTGTTTGAAGGAACAGATTCAATCCCGCTTTTTTCTTTCCTTCAAAATACAGCTGTGCGGGTTGCAGACAGAACAGATATCCCATGACTGCCGCGGAAAACGTGAACAGGGATATCATTGCGATGGGCGCCATAATGGTATCTTCTTTCGGTGCATACCGGATGCCGGTATTCATCACCAACCCAATGGTGACGATATAGGCAATTGCCGCAATGGCATTGAGGAATGGATTTTTGGTCATATGTACAATCAGTGTACTGCGCCCTCTTTGGAATTTCAACCAACCCATATAACATGATCACGTTTCCGATGCAATATCTTGTTCCGATGCTCTGGACATAGCATACTGTGAGGGTGAATGTCAGGTATCCCCAACGGCATTTCTTATCCGCCTACCGCGAAACGATCATTATCGGCATCCTACTCGTGGCATCCATCCTTCTCATGTCTCCGAGATTCACGTCCCAGATGATCGGAAAACCACCCGACACGATTGCAGTCGGCATGACGACGTACTTCGAGGATTTCTACTACTATCTGGACCAGTTCCAGCAGGGAAAAGACGGCAACTGGCTAACCGAAAATAAGTTCTCCGTCGAGCGGTTCCCGCCAACGATCCTCTACTTCAACCATATCCTTCTGGGGAAAATCGGGGGCATCTTCGGGTTGGAATCCTACCAATCATTTAACATTTTTGGCCTGCTGTTCAAAGGAGCATTCATCTTCAGCTGTTATCTGTTCCTTGTCCTCGTATTCCCCGACTCCCTGGGTAAGCGGGTCGGTACGCTTCTCATCTTTCTGTTTTCCACGAGTTTTCCCAATATCACCGTAACCAATGGAATCCCCATCCTCAATCCGCCCATCGATATTTTCCGGACGGCAAACCGCGCATTGGCCCGGTTCGGAACGAGTCCCAATGGCATGCTTACGAACTTCCTGTTTGTCATACTCCTCCTGTGGTTTATCCGTTTACTCCAGCGAGAACTACGAGCAGCTGTTCCAAAACGAATTCCACTCGCCCTCACGTCGGCGGCCCACCAATTCTACCCGACAGCTATCATGTGGTTTTTCGCCTTTTCCCTGCTTGCTCTTGGAGATATCACAATGGCAATCGTTCTATGTGCCTTGTTTATCTTGCTTTTAATGATTACCGAAAAATCACGGAAACCCTCGTTCTGGTTTACTACGGAGACGGGGCTATTGGGTCTGTGTTTGTGTATCCTTGTCGTCGTAGGAGTCTTTCTCACCCGTGCGGTCAATAACGATCCTGTATATGCGGCTGGCAATGCATGGGATATCAACCAGTATCTCCACACGGTCGATTGGGCAGGCTGGATTACGTTCCTTCGCGGTTTCGGAATCCAGTTGCCGCTCTCAATCATCGGGACATGCATGCTTATCCGGAAAAAACGCAGAACCATCCAGGAAACCGGAATTGTCCTGGTCATCCTTATATGCTGGATCGGATACCTTGTCCCTCTGTTGTTGCAGATTCCGTTTGCGGGTTTCCGGTTTCTGTTCCCGGCAACCTACCTGTTTATGAGTATCGCGGCTATGATTACACTTCTTTGGATCTCGACACGCTCCCGAAACCGCCACGCACTCCTCATACTGCTGACTATCTATCTGTCCATCAATCTACCGACCTATTTTCTGGGTTGGCTGGGCGAATTTGCTCCCCTCAAGGAACCGGAACACCATTTTGCCTACGTCCCCCGCGAACTGTACGACGGGTTCCGGTACCTCAGATCTGCAGAGCCTAAAGATGCCAATGTGCTTGCTTCCCCGGATACATCCATCGATCTCATGATTCCCGGATTGGCAGGCCGATACACCTATTCCGGCCATTTCCTCACGACCTATAATGCACCCATAAAAGACGGATCCGCCAGAAAATTCTTCAATGAATGGCTGGATACGCCAGGTACCCCGGAAGCGCACCGGTTCCTGCAGGAAAACAATATAGGCTTCATCGTGGTCACGAAGTACGTTTGTCGTCTGGCGGATATCCGTGCAAACTACCCATTCCTTATTCCGGTATTCGAAAATCCCACTGTCACCATCTTCCGCTACGAACCCCCGCCATCCGATCCCGATTGATTCAGTATAGTAATTCGCTACCGGCCGAGCATGCGGACATAATACCGGTTTTGTGCCTCGCCTATAATCGGCGCGAGCTCTGCTTTTATCAGGGAATCCAGCCACAGGTAGGCAATCCGGTCCAGTTTCAAACCGCATATGAATCGT
The DNA here is from genome assembly GCA_964437805.1 of uncultured Gammaproteobacteria bacterium. GTDB lineage: Bacteria > Patescibacteriota > Microgenomatia > UBA10105 > UBA927 > UBA10108. Next base: position 4,157 of record CAYTIP010000007.1, read on the forward strand.
GTTTCCTCTTGGTATCCGCAAGAGACACTGGGAACCGGGCCCTATCGTATCATGACTGCTACTTTACCGCGGGGATGGGAAGATTCCAGATAGGTGAATGCCTCGGCTGTGCGGTCCAGGGGATACACCGTATCCACATGGACCGTAAACGCCTGCGACTCCCACAGGTTAACCAGCCGTTCCAAATGCTGCGTGTCGATCTTGGTATGCTGTCCGATGGTTTCGACTCCGTACTCCGATGCTTTCCGTTCATCCGGTTTCCCCAGCATCGAAACCAGTATGCCTCCTTTTTTCAAAACAGAAAACGATGCATCCGTTACTGCGCCGCCCACGGTATCAAAGACCGCGTCAAAACCGGTAAGCATAGTCTGGAACTGTTGCGTTTGGTAGTCGATCACGGTATCCGCACCCAATTGCTTGGCGAATGCCGTATCTTCCCCACGTACGGTTGTCGCAACTGTAGCTCCTTTATATTTAGCCAGTTGTATGGCGATGTGCCCGATGCCGCCGGCACCTCCATGGATAAGAATGTTCTGGCCGTTCCGCAGACGGATATGGTCCTCCAGCGCCTGCAGCGCGCTCACCCCTACCAGGGGCATCGCTCCCGCATCGGTAAATGGAAGGGCTTCTGGTTTGTGCGCGATATTGTCGGCATTCACGGCCGCAAATTCTGCCAACGCACCCGAGCCGCCGCCCAACACGATTGCCGATCCGAACACTTCGTCCCCGACGGCAAACCGCTGGACTCCTTCTCCAAGATCCGTCACCACACCGGATACGTCACTTCCCGCTGTCACCGGAAAACGGAGTGTCGTCAGGGATTTGAAATATCCCATCCGTATTTTCCAATCTATTGCATTGAGTCCTGAGACATGAATCTCGACCAACACCTGACCCGGGTTTAATCGGGGTTTTTCCAATCCATCCGAAACCCGGAGAACTTCCGGACCACCATATCGATCAAATTGTATTGCTTTCATGGCCGCATCCTACCATATGGAACCGAGAGGAGTAAGTGAGGATTATCACACGCACCATCAACGATGCCCATGCCCGTCTCAATCCGAACCACCGTTCCGGTCTTTCCGTGGAGAACCCTGTAAGAAATCCACCTTTCCCAGTGAATCCTGAAATGTGTGATACAGTATGGGTATGACACGTAGAGGAAATTCCGACGGACAACTCACCGAAATACCGGGTGTGGGGAAATCAATAGCGTCCGATCTTCAGGACATCGGTATCCATTCCGTACAGGACCTGAAACGAGCAAGTCCCGAATCGCTGTTTGCCAAATCCAATGAACATGCAGGGGTACAGCAGGACAGATGCCTTCTCTACGTATTCCGGTGCGCCGTCTACTATGCAAACGGAGGGAGGGACCCGGAAAAACTCAAATGGTGGCATTGGAAAGATACATTAGCGGATGGAAATCAACCCCCGCCAGATAAACGCTGAAATATTGATACCACCGCCGGCAAGATTGATTGCTTTTTTGAGTTCGTACTGACTAATCGTCGTATCCAATGGTTCCCGGGCTGGTATGTTCCCGGTATAGTATTTTTGGAGAGTCGGTAAAGCACGGGCATCTCCCAGCTGTCCCAATGCCCAAATTGCATCATTCCGTTCACGATAGTCGTTTCGTTCATCCTCCAACTGTGCCACTAATGCAGGGGTGCAGTCATCTCCATATTTCCGGATTGCAGAATGGCAAACACTGCGCACTTCGTATCCGATCCATGCGCAAGTCACGATAAACAGTAACCCCGCAATACTAACACTGACGGCAAACAGGAGGAGTAGTGGTTGTCTGATATTTTTCATACACCATCCCTTTCTTCGTCGGTTTCCATAAATACCGCTTCGATATGTGTATCGAATGCTCGAGCAATCCGAAATGCCAGTCCCAAAGATGGTAGGTATTTATTATTCTCGATGGCAATTACCGTTTGTCTGCTGACGTCCAACTGTTCCGCCAACTCTTCCTGGGTGAATCCGAATTTCGACCGGAGAACCTTGATATTATTTTTCATGTTCCCCGCCTCCATACTGCAGGTTCAACACAAAGTAGGAAACGGCGTAAACGATAACCAAGAATAATGTCAGATATGCCAAAACGATTCCCAGTGATGAGAGATAGGTAAATTCGCCTTTGGCAAATACCGGAGAAATCCGCTCATATGGCAGAAGAAGAAGTATGGCGCCAATCCCGACAGTAGGGGTGAATACCGCGTAGGTGATTTTCGCCGCTTTCTCGCTGACTGCAACGGTCCGTTCGTCCGTCATCCGCCGGACCCGCGACCGGACGAGAACCAGAAATACCATGCCGGTAATCCCACCCAGAGCGCAGAGTCCGTAATTTTCCCGAAGCGCACCGACCCACGCAAGAAGCATGACAAACAAGAAAATGACGACGCGCAAACGAGTATAGGAAGACGTCTTCATGAGTACATAGTAAAGAATACTTTACATTATGTCAAGTATTCTTTACATGCTCAATCCGAATGCCCCGATGACGATTTCGTCACGCATTGACCTGTCTAACTTTCTGCGCGGACGATTGGGAGAGATACTCTACACGATTCATGGCGATGTCTTCAGTTGAAGGTAAATGTCTTTAGTATATTGTCGGTCATGACGCCGTTTTCCTCCGTCGGTGGAGATGTTGAAATAAACAGGATATGGTCGTCCTTTTTTATCACGGTAGCCAGACGACCCTTCGGACTGTCCGCGTCGATGAGTCCTTGGATCGCCGGATACTCTCCGACCATAATCTCCTGCACCGAATCCGGATCCATCGCGGATTTAATATTCGGAAAGGATTCCTCCGTTGCCCGTTCCTCGGGCTGATAAACAGCATATAGTTGATAGACGATATTTTCTCCCGAACCGATTTCAATATAAAACGAGGCCACCCTCGTCTTCCCGTTGTCCTCTGCGATTTCCTCCCTGTACACCGCGCCTTCGGGGATGGAGAATGTCACAACGATTCCATCGTGGTCGAACGTCTGCTCGTGCCATGTAGTTGACTCCCCGCCACAAGGAAAATCCGGTTCTTCTCCTTCGGGAGATCCATTACGAACCCATCCTTCCGGCGAGCAGGTCCATGTGCCCGGCCCCCCTCCACCGGTATCCCGACTACGTGTGCCTCTAACTACAAAAACGACAAGGCCGGATACTACGAGGAATGCGGCGGCGATAAGAAGAATCCGTTTCACATCTTTATTATCGTCAAATCCCGATTGGACCGCAACCGGAATACACCCCGTATTAAGGTACGTTTCATCGTGAATCCGATTTGCGGGACAGAAGATCCGAAACGGTCACGAACCGATATCCCTGTGCATGCAATGCGTCGATGACGGGAAGAAGTGCATCGCGTTCACTTCCGCAGGAAGCACACAATGGATGAATTAGAATGATCGAACCGGGTACAGTATGTTCCAGAACATACGAGACAATGAACTGCGTCTTTTGCGGACCGGTTGCGGATTTGGGGACATAGGTATCCGGCTCCACATCCCAGGTTACCGTTTCCCTATCATGCTTCGACAGATACCACGGGAGCAAAAACAGTTTCTTCCCGTTGGGTGGACGGAACGTGATCGGCCCGGTATACCCGATCCAACGGATGCGTTCATCCGTTTTCCGAATTTCTGCGTCGATGAATGCCGGTGACTTGAGGAGGAACCGCTGGTGCGAAAATGAGTGATTGCCGATTTCATGCCCGTCCCTGACGAGCATTCGCATGGCATCGGGATACCGGTCGACATTCTCGCCGATGACATACGCCGTGATCTTCACCTGTTTATCCCTGAGTATTTTCAGCACTTCCTCGGTATGCTCGGTGGGCGCATCATCAAATGTCAGCGCAACGATTTTTTCGCCGGTTTGTACTCTGTGTGTAATCCTGCCGAAAAACTGAAACGTACGCGATTTGCTGATACCAAACAACACCAACGCGACTGCCAGCAGAAGTACGCTGCCGCCAATACCCAGTAAAAACTTGTTCTTCATGAATGCATTATAGCAAGTGCTGCGGTTGATGAAGCTGGCGGAATGGCTTCGATGTATGAAGTGCAGCCCAAATTTATGGTCGGAATGAAGGCGCAGATGGATACCTGATGTCCGGTCCTGTTCTACGCTGGAAGGCTCCGCCAGAAGATCCGGACTCCAGCTGCCGGTAAAACCGGTTCATCGGTCCTCTGCGGAACCAAAGGTCTGCCAGTCCGAATGTATCTATGGCAAACGCAGCCAGGATGACGGAGAGAACAAACCCAACGACGATAATGCGAAAATTATGCTTATAGGAAAAATCATAACGCCTCAGTATGACGACACCCATAAGGATACCTGTTCCTGCGGCTACCGGCACCCACCAGGGAAATCCGGCGATCATCTGTTCGAGCCGCACCTGTCCCATCGGTCCGTGCTGGCGAAGGAGGAAAAATGTAAGGCTCATGAGAAATACTGCCGCGATCACTGTTGCAGATATTCCCATCAGCATGAAGAGAGAGCCAATGGCGAAATACCATCTGGGCTTCATGTGAATATGATCACGGGAAATCCGTTCCATAACCGATTCGGAAATCGTCACTTGTTTGTTTTGCATATGATTTTCATCTGGGCCTTTGCCCGATTAATACGGGTAGCTACCGTCCCCATGGGAATGCGCATGATGTCGCTGATTTCTTCGTAGGATTTATCCTCAAGATACATGAGAACCAGGGGTTCCCGATACTTTTCCGGTAACCGGTCAAGACATTCCGTTGCCATTGTTATGATTTCCTGTTTCGTAATATCAGCCAGTAAATCCTCGCTGCTTTCGAACGCATCGAAATCGACCAACGGGTACTCTTTCCTGTGACGTTTCAGCGTATTCATCGCTTCGTTGTGCACGATTCTGTATATCCAGCTGCTGAATTTGCCTTTCATATCGAATCCATTGAGGTTGGTGTATGCCTTGATAAACGCTTCCTGGACGACATCCAACGCCTTTTGATCGTCGTGTACAAGATACGTCGCATACCGCAATAACTTGCCTTCGTAACGTTTAACGAGATCGGCATACCGCTCCCGGTCACGGGAACGGATTTCCCCAACCAATGCTTCATCCGATAGAGTTGCTTCTTTTGGCATACATTCATTATCCTGCACAACGGAAACATCGTCATCCCTCTTCCTTTCGGATACGCCAAAACCCCGAATTGATCGGGGTGGCGTGGACGGTCAACTCGTTATTTCATCCATCTGCCCTGACCTGCTCCGTTTCTCATTCCCAATCCGAGCTCTTTGCGCAGCGTTTCCGCTTCCTGAGTCTTCCCCTGAAGGGTAAGCGCATGGATGCGCGCGAAAGTAGGGAAATTGCTCTTGTTCACAAGCTCCGTAACCCTACCCTTCCCCTGCATCAGCCCTTTCCAGGCTGCGAAATCAACAGTCTCCATCGCATGCTGCATGGCAGCATGTCGTTGGGGCGAGTAATTCGGCCCCTGGATTGCAGGGTTTCCCCGGTACGCGTATACACGCTGAGGTGCAGCGAACAGTCCAAACGCAGCTGCTGCGACTACCGCAAACATGATCATTGATCGTTTCATTCGTATCACCTCCTTCCGGGTGTACTACAACGATCGGGGGGATTTTCTTTCATGCTGTCACCGGATTAGATTCTTCCGGAAGAGGTCATCGAAGATAAGGCGATCAACCGGGGAGCTCTTCTCTTTCCATGCGTATCCGACATATGCGTATTCCCCGATTTCGGAGGCTTCCTGCAATTTGCCGACGAACTGTGCAGTATAGCAGGTCATCCGCACCTTGGTACCTTCCGGCTTCCCGTCTGCCTGTGCTTCAAACACACCGTACAGTGCAACCGATTCGGGTATGAGGTCGACGCTCAACTCCTCCTTCACCTCCCGGATAAGCGCTTCCGCATCCGTTTCGTTCCCTTCGCGCTTCCCGCCAGGGATATACCAGACATTCTTACCGGCACTCAGAGTCGAAAGCACGCAATTATTTTTGATATCGATAAATGCAAGTTTATCGATGTACGATGTATTCAGTGGTGTATCCATTGAAATGAGCCGATCCGCCCGGTCAATCATGCTCTCATGATCTAATCATGATGAGCGCCATCTTGAACGGTTTCTCCGCTTTCAGGGCGTGGGGCTCATTGGCCGGCATGAGAAGCAGTTCTCCCGCATTGACGGTATGTTCAACTCCCGAAACCGTGATACGTGCGGAACCATCCGTGACCATGACCAACGCATCGAACGGGGTTTTGTGTTCGCTCAGTCCTTGATTCCGGTCAAAGGCAAATAGGGTCACGGTGCCGGTGGGTTTGCTCACCAGTTCGCGGCTTACCACCGATCCTTCCTGGTATTGGATAAGGTCGTTCATGTTTTTTGGGGTGTCCATACGGGTAGTGTAGCACAGTGTGTCTATACGGTTATGGTTTTCTGTGGATTATCCGGTCGGCGACCAATGGAGAAACGCCCAGCGAGATAAGGACGAATATCCAGGTATCGCCCTTCCAGAAATAATAGGTTTGCAGAACCTCATCAATACTCAACTTCCGGATATACATATTCATGCCGCTCTCAAAGAGAATTGTCATACCGATCCATATAAACCCCGTAACAAGAAGATCCCTCCGGGTATACGATACCTTTGTGTATTTGAGGAACAGATAAATGGCCCAGAAAAAAAGCAGGATTCCCGTCAACGAACTGATTTGGTGTGCCCACAAACCAATTACGGGAGTCAGGAAAGGTTTGTACGTCGTTTCCCTGATCAGTGCATTGACCAATGCGACGAACAGAAGAATAAACCAGAATGGGATTGCCTGCGTATAAAACCGTTTCATCGATCCTCCGAAATATATTCCTTCGTGCAGTATACCACGGGCTTAACTTCCTTTACCTTGAATCCAAGCATGCATCGCTGGTAGCATGGGGATGTATTGTCAATTGAACGACTCATGAATATCCGATCTCCCTGGTTCTTTACCGAAGCTCCTTTGCCCCTGCGGATTCTCCTCATCTATATCCGCGGTGACGCCATTGTTCTGATTCCATTTCTCCTTCTCACTCTGATCATTACGATGATATCGACCAAATGGGGACTCGTCCTAATTTCTGTCTATATCGCGATGCGCGGGTTGGGTGAAATGATCTACTGGCTGCTACAGCAATTCGGAGACAGGAAATACCGGCCGTATGATTTCGGATTCCGACAGTTGGATAATAACGCGATCTATATTCTCTATCAGCTTCTTTCCCTTGTAGTGCTGGTGCTGGGAACCACGGTAACCCTCTATCTTCTTACGGTCTGGAAGTAGTTCCTGCAGGAAATCGCGCGAATCACGAGGAAAGAATCGAGCGGATTTCCTGCTGGGAAAGATGCAGCTGGTCAAAACGTTTACGCATATGGCAGATAAACCAATCCATATCAAAGGGAAGGGTCGCGCCATACATATCCGTAAGCGTAACGGTGCGCTGGTCAGGTTGAATCGAAAGTATGGACGGGCGCAGAATGAATCCCAAATTCTCCGCACTCGGCAGCCATTGCCAGTTCACATCCTTCCACTGCGCGTTCAGTGAACCC
>CAYTIP010000008.1:0-11715 GCA_964437805.1 uncultured Gammaproteobacteria bacterium
CACCGGCGCCGCCCAGATGGACGGAGCGATCCTCGTCGTCTCCGCACCGGATGGTCCGATGCCCCAGACCCGGGAACACATCCTGCTTGCGCAGCAGGTGAACGTGCCCGCCATCGTCGTCTTCATGAACAAGTGCGACATGGTTCAGGACAAGGAACTGTTGGATCTGGTAGAAATGGAAGTCCGTGAGCTTCTGACCAAGTACAAGTTCCCCGGCGACACGATCCCGGTAATCCGCGGATCCGCACTCAAGGCCCTTCAGGGGGATGCGGAAGCCGAGGCAAAAATTACGGAACTCATGAAGACCATTGACGAGTATGTACCGGACCCGGTCCGCGCACTCGATAAGCCATTCCTCATGCCGATCGAGGACGTCTTCTCCATCAAAGGGAGAGGAACCGTCGTCACCGGAAGAGTGGAACGCGGCAAGGTGCACGTCAACGACACGATTGAAATCGTCGGTATCAAAGCCACGCAGTCAACCGTCGTCACCGGTGTGGAAATGTTCCGCAAACTCCTGGATGAGGGGCTTGCAGGCGACAACATCGGCGTACTCCTCCGGGGAGTTGAAAAGGATCAGGTCGAGCGCGGTCAGGTCCTTGCAGCGCCCGGCTCGGTGAAGCCGCATACGGAATTCGAAGCGGAAGTGTATGTCCTGGCCAAGGAAGAAGGCGGAAGACACACACCGTTCTTCACCGGATATCGTCCGCAGTTCTACATAAAGACGACGGATATTACCGGAGAAGTAGCCCTTCCCACAGGCGTGGAAATGGTTATGCCTGGAGACAGCACGAAAATGACCGTCAAGCTCATCGTACCGGTGGCACTTGAGGAAGGATTGCGCTTTGCTATCCGCGAAGGTGGACACACGGTTGGAGCAGGAGTAGTAACGAAGATTATCGCATAATTCACATGCCTAAAGGGAAAATTCGGGTACGATTGAAGTCGTACGACAGCAGAGTCATTGACGATTGTTGCCAGAAAATCCTGGACGTTGCAGTCAGGACCGGGGCAAAGGTAGTCGGACCGGTTCCGCTACCTACGGCAAGCGAACATTTCAATGTCGCGCGCGCATCGTTTATCGACCGTAACAGTCGCGAGGACTTCAAGATCGTAACGCACAAGCGGTTGATCGACATCATGGAGCCGACCGATAAAACGATCGACCAGATGATGCACCTGGATTTGCCCGCAGGCGTGGATGTCGAGTTGAAAACCTAAGAGATACTTTGGTATACTAGCGTTTTATATATGGCCTATAGGTATTTAATGCCGGTCATGTAGCGACTGCCAACAGTCTCGGTGTACAAGGGATCGACCTGTACCGAGGTCGATTTTTTGTTGTCAATTATATGATTCAGGCAATTCTTGGAACCAAATTGAAGCAGACACAGATGTTTACCGACACCGGAAAGCGTATTCCGGTGACGGTTTTGTCCGTTGGTCCCTGCTGGGTTACCGGCATTTATACGATCAACGAACAGACATTCGTCCAACTCGGACTGGGGAACGCCAAACATCTCACCAAGCCACTGGAAGGACATATCAAGAAAGCGGGGATTCAGGACAAGCCCCGCTTTTTGCGTCAGGTGCGGGTTGGTGAGATCGGAGAACTGAAAGTCGGGCAGGAACTGCAGGTGGATGAAGTATTTACTGCAGGAGACGATATCCGCGTGACGGGCGTATCCAAAGGGAAAGGATTTGCAGGAGTCATGAAACGCCATGGGTTCCATGGGGGACCCAAGACGCACGGCCAATCCGACCGCGCACGTTCTCCGGGATCCATCGGACAGACAACGACTCCGGGACGTGTCTACAGGGGAAAGCGCATGGCAGGCAGAATGGGAAGCGACACGGTTACCGTGAAGGGATTATCCGTCGTAGCGGTTGACCGGGAACAGAAGACGCTGACGCTCAAAGGATTGATTCCGGGCGGTAAAAACGCTCTGGTCATCGTACAGAAGGAACAGTAATCGTATGGCTACAAAACCCACGACATCCAAAAAGACGACCACGAAACCGGCAACAAAAGCGCCGGCAAAGAAGGCCGTGAAGACAGTTGCTGCGCAACCAGTCGAGACGGCAGACAAAAAACCCGCCAAATCAACCGGGTCCTATGCGGTCGTTTCGGTAACCGGAGAGAAGACCGGGTCAATGGCATTGCCCACCGGAATATTCGGCGTTCCCTATAACCGCGCGCTTGTGTCCCAGGCAATCCGTGTATTCCGCACCAACCAGCGGGAAGGTTCCGCACACACGAAAACCCGCGGAATGGTGGAAGGATCCACGCGCAAGATCTACAAGCAGAAAGGTACCGGACGGGCACGTCATGGCGGCATCCGGGCGCCGATTTTCGTGGGTGGAGGCATCACCTTTGGTCCCCAGGCCCATGAAATGAGGAGAACCCTCCCCAAAGAAATGAAGAAGCAGGCTCTGGCAAGTGTCCTTTCCCACCATGCGACGAAGGAATCCATGAGAATCGTCGACGGCATGGAGACATTGCCCGTCAAGACAAAGGCATTCGCAAAGATGCTCGGGGATATTCACACATCGGGAAGGACACTGGTTGTTTATGGAACCAAAACCGCACCCGTGAAACGGGCAATAAGAAATATCGCACATGTCCGGATCGTCCCGTTCACCTCGCTGACCGCGTATGAGGTGATGACGCATGCGTCCATCGTATTTGCCAAAGACGGATTGAACGACTTTATCGCATTTTTCAAACAGGACTAATATGAAATCAACGCTACTCAGACCGGTTATCACGGAAAAATCGCTGACTGCCACATCCGGCAGGTGGTTTACCTTCCGAGCCGTACCCGGGAGCAGGAAAGAACAACTGAAAACGGAGATTGAAACCCTGTACGGAGTGACGGTGGTCGCTATCCGCACTGCGGTTATGCCCGGAAAAACCAGGCGCGCAGGCAGGAAAGCCCGTCCGGTTACCGGAAACGATTGGAAGAAGGTATGGGTTCAGCTCAAGCCGGACCAGACTATCGACGCATTCCAGATCGGTGGCACGGAGGAAAAGAAATAACATATGAGAACCCAACGGAGACTGACGAGCATTTTGAAGAAACATTCGGGCCGCGATTCCCACGGTCATGTCGCAGTGCGCCATCAGGGAGGCCGGCAGAAGCGGTTCTACCGTACGATCGACTGGCTGAGGAACAAGGATGAGGTGCCGGCAATCGTGACTGCCATTGAATACGATCCGAACCGGTCCGTGGACGTGGCACTCCTCTCCTACCGGGATGGGGAAAAGCGCTATATCCTCGCACCGCTTGGACTTCAGGTCGGACAGACGATTAAAAGCGGGAATGCAGTGGACATCAAACCGGGTAATGCCATGCCGCTCCGGTCGATCCCGATCGGCACCATGGTCCACAATATCGAAATCAAGCCGGGACATGGTGCTCAGATGGCCAGGAGTGCGGGAACGGCAGCAATGGTGTTGTCCAGGGATCAGGATGTGATCCAGCTGAAACTCCCATCCGGTGAAATCAGGATTTTCAAGGGAGCAAGCAGGGCAACGGTCGGACAGCTGTCCAATATCGAGCGGAAAAACAGGAATTTGGGGAAGGCAGGACGTGCACGGCATATGGGTATCCGGCCGACTGTCCGGGGTGTCGCACAGAACCCGCGCTCCCATCCGCACGGCGGAGGAGAAGGAAGAAGCGGTATCGGACTGAAATCCCCGAAATCGCCCTGGGGCAAGCATACGCTTGGTAAACGAACGAGAAAACGTGTAAAATACAGCGATCATTTCATCGTCAGCAAACGGAAGAAATAAAAGGAGTCAATCCTATGGCAAGAAGCAGTTCAAAAGGACCGTATATCGACAAACGCCTGCTGAGCAAAGTGCTCAGGCAAAAAGGGGAAAAAGGCAGGACGCCCATCAAGACATGGTCGCGCGCTTGCCAGATCCCGCCGGAGTTTGTCGGCCATACGTTTGCCGTCCACAATGGCCATGTATTCCATGACGTATTCGTCAACGAATCCATGGTCGGACACCGGTTGGGTGAATTCTCACCGACCCGTTTGTTCAAAGGACATGGGCAGGTAACCAAGCGGACGATGGATAAGACCTAATCGGAGTATATATGGAATATTCGGCAACAGGAAAATATTTGCGCATCAGCACCCGGAAAGCACGGCTAGTGGCCGATGCGATCCGCCCGTTGCCGGTGGTGAAGGCGCTCGTGCAGCTCTCATCCATGCCAAAGCATGCAGGAGAGGTGCTCAAGGGTATCGTTGATTCGGCAGTAGCAAACGCGAAACAGAAAAACGCGAAAGGACCGGAAACTCTGGCATTCAAGAGTATTCTGGTGACGGAAGGTCCGTCCATGAAACGCTGGCACGCGGTGTCCAAGGGATCCGCACACGCCTTCAAGAAACGCATGACACACATAACGGTCATATTGACTGATACGGAAAAGGAAGGGAACTAACATGGGTCAAAAAATCAATCCGAAAATTTTCAGGCTGGGCACCATCTATTCATGGAGCTCCCGCTGGTTTGCACATAACCGGCAGTACGGCCAGTTCCTTCTGGAGGACGTGAAACTGCGCGAATACCTGAAGAAACAGCTGAAACCGGCAGGATTCCTGGAACTGGAAATCGAGCGTTCCATCAACAAGATGAAGCTGATCATCCACGTGTCCAAACCGGGAATGGTGATCGGCCGGGGTGGAAGCGGCCTTGAGGATCTCAAGAAAAATATCGAGAAGTTTCTTCTTTCGTTCCGTATGAAGGAGAAGAAGCATGCCGCAGGACGCCCGATGCGCGACAACGGCAAGGTGAAAATCGAATTGGCCGTGGAACCGGTCAAGGATCCCAACCTCTCGGCACAGTTGGTTGCGACATCCATCGCGGACCAGCTCATCCGGAGAATTCCGCCGAAGCGTGCATGTAACCAGTCGATCGAGCGGGTCATGAATTCCGGTGCTGCAGGAGTGAAAGTATTGCTGTCCGGCCGTATCAACGGTGCGGAAATCGCGCGGCGCGAGAAATTCTCCGCTGGATCCATCCCGTTGTCCACGATCCGGGAGGAAGTGGATTTCGCGATCGTTCCGGCGCTCACCAAATCAGGATATATCGGAGTAAAAGTCTGGATCTGTAAAAAAAAGAATAAGTAATCGAGCGTATGTTACAACCAAAACGTACCAAATACAGGACGACATTCAGGGGAAAACGGCGCGGCAAGGCTGTGCGCGGGAGTTCCATCGATTTCGGGGAATTTGCGCTCAAGGCTATAACCCACGGCTGGGTAAGCTCACGCCAGATCGAAGCGGCCCGGAAGGCTATGACGCACTTTACCAAGCGTGGCGGACGGGTGTTTATCCGGATTTTCCCGGATAAGCCGATTACGAAGAAACCGCCGGAAACGCGTATGGGAAGCGGGAAGGGTGACCTCCACGAGTATGTCGCCGTGGTGAAGCCGGGCAGGGTTATGTTCGAAATGAGCGGTGTTCCGGAAGACCAGGCGAAGGAAGCAATGCGTCTGGCATCGGCGAAGCTGCCGGTCCGTTCCAGATTTATCGTCAAGTAAGGATACGTATGAAAACGAAAGAAAAACAGACATTGAGGAAAACAGCGCCGGCCGAGCTTTCAGCCCAGATCGGTGACCTGGAAAAATCACTGGGGAAGATGCGTATCGACCGGTATACCAAGGAAACGAAGAATACCAGGGAGCGGAAAACCATGCGGAAGAAGATCGCAGTAATGAAAACGTTTATTAAGGAACAGTCTGCAGTATAAGGCGGGAACGCATATGGACAAGAAAACACAGAAGGAACAAACGAACGTAAAAACGCACACAACCGTCGGCAGCGTCGTTTCGGTCGGGGTGCAGAAGACCGTTCATGTCAAAGTGACGCACATGAAGGAGCATCCGATCTACAAGAAGGCACTGAAGCGTACGAAAGTATTCGCATGCCACAACGAATTGGGTGAAATTCATGTGGGGGATATGGTGGAAATCCGTCAGATCCGGCCAGTGAGCAGGACCAAACATTTTGCCATCGTGAAGAAAGTGTAAACGCATAAGGATAATCTATGATTCAACGAAGAACAAAACTAACGGTAGCGGATAATTCGGGAGTATCCCTGATGTCCGTCATCCATATCTACGGATCGTCAAAGCGCCGGTTCGCATATGTGGGCGATATCGTGCAGTGCGTTGTCAGAACTGCAGATCCGCAGGGACTCGTGAAAGACGACGAATTGGTGAAGGTCGTCATCGTAAGAACACGGAAAGAATTCAGGCGTATCGACGGATCCTATATCCGGTTTGACGACAATGCGGGAGTAGTCGTGGATAACGACGGGAATCCCAGGGGAACACGGATATTCGGGCCGGTCGCCCGTGAAGTGAAAGAACGCGGTTTTGATAAAATTGCCAGTATGGCCATGGAGATGTATTGAGTATGAAACTGAAAAAAGGTGACGAAATTATCGTAACGGTCGGGAAGGATAAAGGCCGCAAAGGCAAAGTGGAACGCGTGTTTCCCAAAGACGGATCGATCGTGGTTCCCGGCATCAACGTATACAAGCGCCATCAGAAGAAGCGGGACGAGAAGCATCCGGGAGGCATCATCAGCATTCCGCGTGCCCTGGACGTATCCAAAGTGATGCTGGTATGTCCTTCCTGCAAAAAGCAGACACGTGTGGGGTTCAGTGTATTGAAGGACGAAAAAGTTCGGATCTGCAGGAAATGCGGACAGAAGATATAACTATGAAATCATTTTTGAAAGACCGGTACGACACGGAGATTGCAGCGAAGCTGAAGGAAACGTTCGGCATCGATAATCCCATGGCAACACCCAGACTCGAGAAGATCGTCATCAACAGCGGCCTTGGGGAAGCGCTTGGCGATAAGAAGGTGCTGGAGAAGATGGCCAAGCAGCTGGAAATCATTACGGGACAGAAACCTGTGGTAACCAGGGCGAAGAAAGCCATTTCCTCCTTCAAGCTGCGCGAAGAGGATGCGATCGGACTGAAGATAACGCTGAGACAGAAGCGGATGTGGGATTTCATCACACGCCTGATCTGTGTCGCCCTTCCCCGCGTCCATGATTTCCGCGGGATTCCGAAGCGGGGATTTGACGGTCACGGAAACTATACGCTCGGGCTTTCGGAGCAGACGATTTTTCCGGAATTGGATTTTGACCTTGTTGATAAAGTCCGTGGATTTGAAGTAACATTCGTGACATCGGCAACAACCGATGAACAGGGAAAAGCATTGCTTGAACAATTGGGAATGCCGTTTGAGAAATAAAAGGAGTTGAAACAATCGTATGGCAAAAACATCTGATGTCGTAAAATTCCATAATAAGCAGAAATATGCCGTTCGGTTCAAGAGCCGGTGTTCCCTCTGCGGAAGATCGCGGGGGTATATGCGTAAATTCGCAATCTGCAGAATTTGCTTTCGGGAACGGGCGTATAAAGGAGAATTACCGGGTGTAACAAAGTCATCCTGGTAACAAAGGAGTGTTTGTATGGTAAGTGATCCAATCGGTGACATGATTATCCAAATAAAGAATGCGGGAATGGCCGGGAAACAATCCGTCATTCTCCCCTATTCCAAGGAAAAGGAATGGATAGCCCAGATTCTCAGGAAAGAAGGGTATGTGACGTCGGTCCAGAAACTCGATGAACACCCCAGGGCACGGCTCAAGATCGTCCTGAAATATATCGACGGGGATCATGTGATCGATGACGTGAAACGGAAGAGTAAACCCGGTATCAGACAGTACGTCAACAAGGATGCTATTCCTTCCGTCATGGGAGGCATGGGGATTTCGATCATTTCCACCTCGCAGGGAGTGATGACGGGAAAAGAAGCGAAAAAGAAAGGTATTGGCGGAGAATTATTGTGCGAAATCTGGTAATCATATGTCACGCATAGGAAAAGCACCAATTCCAATTAAGCCCGGTATTTCCGTCTCGGTTCAGTCCGATGTGGTATCGGTGACCGGTCCCAAGGGATCGTTGTCCATGTCGCTCCCTCAGGGAGTATCCATTGAAGTCGGCGATAAGGAAGTTACCGTGTCCCTTTCTTCGGACACCGCCAGTACCGCAGTACACGGGCTGGTACGCGCGCAGCTGGGGAATATGATGACTGGTGTGGATACGGGATGGACAAGGACGCTGGTACTCTCCGGAGTCGGATACCGTGCCGCCGTAACAGGGGCCAATCTTGTCCTGTCTGTTGGGTTTTCCCATCCGGTGAACATCGAACCGCCCAAGGGGATTACGTTTGCCATCGTTGAAGGGAAGATCGTGGTCAGCGGAATCGATAAACAACTCGTGGGACAGGTCGCATCCGATATCCGCCGCGTAAAGCCGCCGGAACCCTACAAAGGGAAAGGCATCATGTACGAAGGGGAGCGGATCAGGAAGAAGGCCGGGAAATCAGCCAAGGGTGTAGGCGGTTCAGGAGCCAAATAAGTACGAAGGAACATATATGTTGCAGAAAATAACCACAAAACAGCGTCGGTCCAAACGGGTTGCCCGCATTCGTGCCGTCGTGCAGGGGAACAGTGAGCGACCACGATTGGCCATATTCCGTTCCCATACTGCACTGTACGGCCAGCTGATCGATGACGGAAAGGGAATCACGCTTACTACCATCAAGCAGGAAGGAACGAACAAGTCCGCAGGCAGTACGCTTGGGAAAGCCGTTGCCGCTTTCTGCAAAGAGAAGAAAATCGCCGCACTGGTGTTTGACCGAGGTGGAGAGAAATATCATGGAGTCATCAAGGAAATCGCTGACGCAGCACGTCAGGGAGGAGTAACCATATGAACGATCCGCGTCACATGTCCGAGTTCGAAGAGAAAATCGTCCAGGTCAACCGCGTTTCCAAAAAAACCAAAGGCGGAAACAAGATTGGTTTCTCGGTGTTGGCCGTTGTCGGCGATAAAAAAGGCCGCGTTGGTGTCGGATTGGGAGGTGCTCCCGATGTGAGCTCGTCCGTCAGGAAAGCGGTGAGTTATGCCAAGAAGCATATGATCGCCGTCCCCATGAAGGGAACGACCATTCCGTTTGAAGTGTACGTGAAACTGGGTGCCGCGAAAATCCTTCTTAAACCCGCTCCTCCTGGGACGGGCGTTATCGCAGGCGGTGCCGTGCGTGCAGTCGTGGAAGCAGCGGGTATCAAAGATATCGTTTCCAAGATTCTGGGCACGAAAAACCAGGCGTCCAACGTCTACGCGACGATGGAAGCTCTCCGTGAATTGATCGCAAAAGGAAAGCACGTGCACGAGAAATCGGAATAATCAGGAAAGGCATTTATGAACCATACGCTCGTACAACCGGTAGTTGACAAGAAAAAGAAGCGGCTCGGCCGTGGGCACGGTTCCGGCAGGGTGAAAACCAGCGGCAGGGGAACCAAGGGCCAGAATGCGCGCGACTCCGCACGGTTGGGATTTGAAGGCGGACAATTGCCGCTTTCCCGAAAGCTTCCGTTCCTGCGGGGAAAAGAGAAGAATATCTCCTATAAAGAGCGGGCGATCGTCCTTCCCGTACAGGCGCTGGCAGTGTTTTCCAAGAATACGGCAATCACGATCGCTGCACTCCGGGAAAAAGGATTGCTGCACACATCGGACAAATCAGTGAAGATTCTCGGCGGCGGTACGTTGGATGTCCCCCTTCAGGTGAAGGTGCCGGTGTCCAAAAGCGCCAAGGCGAGCATTGAAGCTGCTGGCGGAACGGTGACTCTTGAGAATTGATTCAATCTCAAGTACCCTTAGTAGGCAGTATCATGAATAGCATTCTGTCCCCATTTATCCATAGCTGGAGAACGCCTGAACTTCGAAGGAAAATACTGTTTACCGCAGCATTGTTTGTCGTATTCCGATTGTTCGCACACATTCCCACTCCCGGTGTGGACACCACCAAACTCGCACAGCTTTTTTCCCAGAACCAATTCTTGGGTCTGTTGGATATTTTTTCGGGCGGTACGCTCGTGAATTTTTCCGTGCTGGCATTGGGAATCAATCCCTATATCAACGCGTCGATCATCATGCAGCTTCTGACCATTGTGTTCCCGTCCCTTGAGGAGCTGCAGAAGGAAGGGGATTACGGCAGGGAAAAAATCAACCAGTACACGCGTTTGCTCACGATTCCGCTTGCCGCGGGCCAGGCCATCGGCATGTATGCACTGCTCAGGAACCAGGGTATCGTATCCCACTCGGATCCCCTGACGATCATCACCGTTATCGTCACGATGGTGGCAGGAACGGTACTGGTCATGTGGCTCGGGGAGCTCATCACCGAGTTTGGGATCGGCAATGGGATTTCGCTGTTGATCTTTGCCGGAATCGTGGGAAGGCTCCCTATCAGCCTTGGTCAGCTGTTTGCCGGTGCAACGGCAGAATCCAGTATGAGCATTGTGCTGATGGCGGTGCTGGGAGTAATCGTGGTTGCGGCAACCGTCTACATCAACGAGGCCGTACGCAGGATTCCGGTACAGTATGCCAGGCGGGTGCGTGGGAACAAGGTATACGGTGGCGGGACATCCTACCTGCCGCTGCGCGTTAATCAGGCCGGAGTAATCCCGATCATCTTCGCCGTTTCGATGGTGCTCATCCCTTCGCTGTTGGGTGGATTCCTCCAGCAGGTAAACCAGCCGGTTCTCATGGCAATCGGAAAATTCCTGACTGCGGCCTTCAATCCCAACGGCATCTGGTATAACCTCCTGTATTTCCTTTTTGTCATCGGATTTACGTATTTCTACACCGCCATCACGTTCAATCCGACGAAGATTGCCTCCGAGATCCAGAAATACGGCGGGTTCATTCCGGGAATCCGTCCGGGCAACCCCACATCCCAGTACCTTAATTACATTCTGACGAGAATTACCCTTGCAGGCGCCTTATTTTTGGGCGTCATCGCGATTTTCCCCTCCATTGCCAGAGGCACGACGGGTATGACCACGCTTCTCATCGGGGGAACCGGCGTGCTCATCGTGGTGTCGGTGGTATTGGAGACCGTAAAAGCGCTGGAAGCCCAGCTGGTCATGCGCAATTACGAAGGCTTTTTAAAGGAATAATACCAAGGGGGAATCAAATAGGCTCACGGGTGGCACCGATGCGTGAGATCGCATCGACACCTGGGTCTTTTGGTTATTATTGATCGTATGCATATTATATTCTACGGCCCGGAAGGTTCCGGAAAAGGGACACAAGCGAAACTGCTTGCCGAAAAACTGCATTACCCCATCCTGACGTCAGGGGATCTTGTCCGGGATGCCGCGGCAAACGACAAGGGCATTATCGGCGTCGTGTGCAAACAGGCACTTGAGGAGGGGAAGTACGTTGCCAACAGCGAAATGGAAGTGCTGTGGAAGTGGCGCCTGAAGGAAGACGATGCAAAAGGCGCGTGGATCATGGACGGATTCCCCAGGAACGTCGCACAGGCGGAATTTTTGGACGATAAAATCGATAAGTACGGGTACAAGGTCGAACTGGTCCTGCATCTGGATATTCCCGAGGAGGTGTCGATTAAGCGGCTTACCGCACGCAATCGCCCGACCTACGAAGGCAGTACGGAATCCCATGATTCCATGGAGCGGATAAAGAGCAGGCTTGCACTGTACAAGGAAGCGGAAGGTCCGCTTTTGGAATACTATGCCAAACAGGGGATTCTCGTCCGCATCGACGCCAACCAATACAACGAAGCGGTCCAATACCCCAACAATAACAGTGTG
>CAYTIP010000009.1:0-11633 GCA_964437805.1 uncultured Gammaproteobacteria bacterium
GATGGCAACCTAGTTATAATGAAATGGAATATCTGTTATCATCTGTTGGACTCGTGCACATACGAAAGCGCGCCAACTTGATTATTGCTCAGAAACGGGCATATGAATAGCACTGCACGTAAACGCATACGCAATCGGGTATTTGAAGATTATTCGGTCATCGAATCAATCGACAAACTGTTTATCGGCAAGAGAGGATATGTCTTTACAATGCCGCCTCCCGGTTCGGAGGTTGTGCTCCTGGTTTCCGGCGGTTTGGATTCGATGTTGACCTGGGGGGTATTGTTTGAGGAGTACGGACTGAAGGTGTGCCCGTTATTCCTGAACAAAGGGGAAAGCCGTGCAACGAAAGAAGAAAACGCGGTTGATTATTTCGCTGATTACTATTCTCGGCGGTATCCCGACCAATTTATCCATCCGTATAAGCAATCGATTCTGCTTCCCCAGAAGGAAATCATGGCGCAACTGCATACGCCCTATGATAATCTGGAGAACTTTGACCGGAAGATAACGAAGAAATTCCATAAATCCTGTACCACAAACATATTTTTGGGTTCCCCGGGTATCGTTCCCCTGTATGCCCTTCTTTTTGCCAGAGAAATGGAACTGTTGGAGAGAAGAAAAATCAGAACCATTTTTTCTTCCGTTATGCTGACTGACGGATTGTTTTGTCCTTCACAAACAATTACGGCGCTGCGCGCCATAAACCTGTCCATGTGCACCTTCACCGGAGAGTACGATTGGCAGTTTACGAGCCTAGCGACCGAACCATATCTGAATAATTGGTGGAAAAAGAGGGATTTGATCCGGTGGGGAGCAAGACACGATATTCCGATGGAACATTCGTGGAGCTGTTTTCGCGGATTGTCGCACCAGTGCGGTGATTGTCTTGCATGCAGTGCGCGGATATTCGAATTCGAAAAAGCGAAAATTCAGGATAAGACCATATATAAGGGAGCGCGGGATTCCATCGTTTGGAAAGTCTTGCACAGATTACGAAACATCTTCATATAACCGCGCAAGGCCGGATGCGTTTTTCCGTGCATCAAATACTGTTCTCATATGGCCGGCAATTTTTCGTTTGAGTAAAACCCTGCGGTTGGTGTTGGACAGAAGTCCATCAAGTTTATCGGCCAACAGGACCGGGGATGCAGGGAAAGGAATGGAAAGTCCGAATTCCGGCTTACTGGTTTCGGCGACGCCCCCGATATCGGTAAACACGACCGGTACTCCGTATGCATTCGCCTCCAGGTTCACGTATGAGAGCGTATCTTTCGATGTCGGGAGAGCCATCAAATCGAAATATCGGTAGTACGGCAGGATGTCGTCCAGATAATCAATAAAATGAAACACGGAATCCAGTCCGAGATTGTTGACCCGTTGTATATTGTGTTCATAATACCCGTCTTGAAACACGTACTCCGGATGATTTCCGATATGCACGAATGACACGTCCGGATGTTTCCTGTGCAGGATGGCAGCAGACTCGATGAATACGTCTACGCCTTTCAGGGGATCCATTCTGCTGATCATCCCGACAATGCGTGTTTTTTTCTTCATTTGCTCGAGGATCGGTATGTTCCGAAGTTTGGCTGTCCGTAAATCGGGGAAATACAATCCACCGTAATGATATGAAATGGCAGCGCGTTTCACGGGATAGATGGCACGGAAATCTTCCATTGCCGATTTTGATACGCATATGTAGCGGATTCCTCTATGGTGTCGGATCAGAAAATTTTGGAACTTGCTGGTCAGTTTTTCGATAATCACGATTTGGACAAACAGGGGTACGCGCAGCAGCAGGGAGGGAATAACGCATGCGTATGCCCAATTCAATCTGTGGCAATGAATAATGCCGACCTTGTGCCGGATGATGATATCTATCATCCGTATGGTAAGTCTGATGAAAGGCAGGTACGTTGTCGGATCATGAAGATTCAACTCCGTGTGTTCGATTTCATATACGGGAATATGCAGTTTTCTCAGTTCCCGCGACAGATATGAATCCTTCTGGCAGAGCGCAACCAGTCTGTAGTTTGTGGCTGCCTTCAATCCTTTCATCATCATAAGAAGATGATTTGCGGCGGTCACCTTGAGGAATTCTACGTACAGGATGTTCTTGCGCTTCATACGTGTCGTCTGATGCCATGAAGAGGCCCCCGCAATATGATTTCGGGATAGAACATGGTTTGTTCATTGAAAAAAACATGCCTGTGGTTACGGATAATCAGCGGTGTTTGCGAAGCGTAGTAATTCAGCACGGCGATTTTATTCCTCGATGTCCATGCAATCGATTTTCCTGATATCACAACCGCGCGGCAGTACCGGAATGTCCAATTCTGCGTCTCAAAATAGTAGGGAGCATCCATATAGAAATCCAATTTATTTGATGGGATTCCGTCTATTGCGCATTGGTTGGTGATGAGATGATCGGCATGGTTTCCGATTCCGACAGGAGCAAGAATCAGATCGAATTGTTTCTGGATGCGTTTTAGGAATCGCGTAAGTTGTCCGCATGTTTCCCGGTCCATTGGCGTCAGTCTGCCCGAAAACAGGGCATCGAACGTCGGATAGAAGAGCCGGTTGAATTTCGATCGGAACGCCCCGTCGGTTAAACCGGGTGAAAGATAGTGCGCATCCAGATACGAGAGGGCATTCCTGTCCTCTTTGATTCGGGCTTGTTGGAATGCCCGGACATCGGGGTACCCGGACCTGTTCAGGAATCCCTGTACGTCTTTACTGATTTTGCCGGAAACCGATTTGGAGAAGACCGTGCATACAGTGATCTCGTGAGACTGTTTTCTCCATCGGATGATATGGTCAGCACACGAAAATGCTGCGTCATCGGCATGGGGTGACAGAATGAGAATATTCATGGGATTGGCTGGTTGGTTTCAATTACCGCCTTATTATACCGTCTTGCCGCACAAATTCCTCTGCGGATGCCCGAACGTTCGTGTAAAGCACGTGGATGAGGACAATGCCATTACCGGTGTCCGTCGTTCGCGCCTCGGGTGCTTCTGCCCAATCCGACGCGGAATGAATTGAGGATCGGGAAAAAATCGGTCGCGAAGTTATATGTAGCCGCACCGACCGGATCGAGGACGCCCGTGAGGACAAGCAGGAGCCCAAGGGTATTGGTGATTCCCCAGAGGGCGAAATTCTGCCGTACGATCCGCATCGCGCTGCTGCCGATGCGCATCGCCTCACCGACTTTTTCGATGTCGTCGTTCATGAGTGCGATATCGGAAGCCTCAATTGCCGTATCCGACCCGATGACACCCATGGCGATGCTTACATCGGCAAGCGCAAGTGCAGCGGCGTCGTTCACTCCGTCTCCGATCATGGCAACCGTTCCTTGGGTATCCCGCTTGAGTTGTTTCGTGAAGGTGAGTTTGTCCTCGGGTGTCACGTTGGCATGATATTCGGTGATGCCGCATCTGGATGCTACTCGGGAAGCAATCCGTTCGTTGTCTCCGGTAAGCATGACCCAGGAGCGGACGCCCATTTGTTTGGTTTCCTCGATTGTCGTGCGTACGTCCGGTTTTACGTCATCTTCAAATACGATAATAGCAGCGAGCGTATCGTTTACGGAAAGTACGCTCGTATTGAGTCCGTCCCGCGTATATCCCTCCAGGAGATCACTATCCTGCGGTTGTATGCGGATGCCCTGCTTTTTCAGAAAATCGGTTTTCCCGATGCGGTAGGTGTCGTTGCCTTTTGTGGCAATCACCCCGTCCCCGGGATATTCGGTAACGTTGTCTGCCGAGATGATGGGGATGTGTTGCTGTTTCACGTACTGGAGAATTGCCATATCGATGGGGTGGATCGATGCCGCAGCAATCATACCCAGGTGCGTGAGGATCCGATCCGATGGTATCGCGCCCAGCGCACGGATTTCCACGATGACGGGTTTGCCTTCGGTGAGCGTCCCCGTTTTATCGGTTACGATAATGTTGAGCTTGGAGAGTTTTTCGATGACGTCGGATCCTTTGATGATGATGCCCCGTTTGGCTGCACGCGCGATGGCGACCGTAAAGCTCATGGGTACGGCAACGGCGATGTCGTCGGCACACACGACCAGAAGGATGGAGAGAACCAGGTGCGTATTCCGGGTTGCCAGAAGAAGAAGAAACGACCCGATGAACATGATAAGAATGTAATTCTGGGTGAATCTATCCGCAATCCGTTCAGCACGGGCCTTGCTTCTGCTGGCTTCCTCAACCATACGGATGATCCGCGACAGGGTGCTGTCGTCGCCGACTTTCTGGGCAAGCACGACCAGAGAACCCGATTCGAGGAATGTGGAGGAAAACACCTGGTGTCCCGGTTTTTTGGCCTGAGGGTTACTTTCGCCGGTCAGGGTCGATTCGTTGACGCTTGCCATACCGGACACCACCGTGCCGTCCACCGGAACCCGCTCTCCGGTTTGGATGACGACCAGATCATCGACCCTGACATCGTCGATCGGTTTCTCCACGAGTGTATCTCCGACTTTCACGCGCACTGTATGCGGCCGGTATTTCAAAAGACGTTGGATTATGCGTTTCGTTTTCGCCTCCGTCCAGATATCCAGGATTCTGGCAAAGGAAAGCATGAGATTGATGAACGCGGCCGAATACCATTCAGCGGCAATGAACGAGAAAAGGAGTGCGATGCTGGCCAACAGATCGATGGTCAGTTTTTTCCTCACCAGTGCTCTCGTAGCGCTTATGAGGACCGGGATTATTCCGATGACCGAAAGCGTGGCATAAAGCGTTGTCGGAAGCGGGGATCCGGTAAACAGGTTGGCGATCAACGCGATGCACAGGATGAGGGAGTATGCGATATTCAGGAATATGGATACTTGCTCACGATTCATACAATACTATGCTACCATGGAACACACGACAGAATCATAATGGAAGAAAACTCATGAAAGCAGGAATCGACTATATCGGTGTTGCAGTCGGCATCTTCATCATCAATGATGAAGGGAAAGTGTTCCTTACCAAACGCAGTGCGAATGCAACCAATGAACGGGGTACCTGGGAGATTCCGGGAGGGAAAGTGGAATTCGGCGAAACCCTCGAGAATGCAGCGAAGCGGGAAGCGATGGAGGAGTACGGGGTCGCCATTCAGCTCCTGGAGCAGTTTCCCGCCCAGAATCATCTGATCCCGGGCGAACACCAGCATTGGGTCCCCACCTGTTTCCTCTGTCGGATCGAAGGGGATGGAGAGCCGCGTATCATGGAGCCGGATAAATGTGATGCCATCGGTTGGTTTGCTTTTGACCAACTCCCCTCTCCCCTTTCCATCATTACCGGATTGGACATCGCCCAATACCGGAAACGGATAGAAAACTGAATCCGGAATCCGGAATTAGTGGGTTTGTGGGATACCACGCATGAGAAGATCCGGGGTAACCCGCGTATAGCGTGAGTCGATGTAGGAACGGATGGCGGGATCGTAGACCGAGAGCGATGCTTCGTCCAGGAGGACAAACGGCGTCTCTTGCGTTTCAAGAATGGATTCCGGGGAAGGATACCGGTTCCGTATGGATCGGGGAATGTCTCCCAGGTAGTACCCGTAGATAAACGGAATGGACATAGGCCGGAACAGAAGGCCGGGAAACACCGGCGCATCCGCCGGAATCTGCGACCAGATCCGTTGGATGCGGGTGTATGCCTCCGCACCCGTAAACGTCGCCCGTTTGAGATTGTTCCGGTAAGCGCTGACACCGACAGGCAAGAGCAGGAATGCCATGGAAACAAGGATTAATGCACGGAATCGTCTGGCAGACGGAATGAGCGTGAATATATTCATGAGTCCGGAAACGGCAAACCATGCGGAGAAGAATGACACCGGAAGATAGTACTGACTGAACACGGAATTAACCAGAAGTAAGGAGACGGTATAAAGGACGTATCCGGTGAGAAGTCCCAATTGAAGGGAATCCCGAAATTCCCGTTTTTGCTTCATGAGAAGCGTTACTCCGGTGACACACGCCCCGCACATCCCCAGGCAGGGAAGAATCCAAGCGTACATCCATGTGAGTGGCCGTCCCATGACACCATAGATATAGAGGTTGTTGGGGATAAGGAAGTTGCCAAACGGTACCGGGTACAGCAGGGCATCGTTGGTGAGTTTGGGATCCAGGACCGACTGCCGGATCATCGGGAACAGGGATCCTGTACTGGCGAACAATCCCATATACAACCCAATCGGGATTCCCAAGCCAAGAATCAGCGGAACGATGCGTCGGGGATGTCGGTCGATAATGTCGGACAATATAAGAATCGTCAGGACGGGAATAAGAACCGGCAGGATTTTCATGGAGACGATCGCACCGGTTCCCAGAAGGATTCCGGCTGAGATGAGGAGCGGTCGTCTTCGTGAACTCCGGATTAACAGCAGGATCCCCGTTATCACCATTGCGAGCATGAGATTATCCGGCCGGATCTGCATACCGCTGAAGGTGGTGAGTGGATCCGACAGAAGAAGCGCCGTGAACAGGAGTGCGCCCATCGGTCCGAACAGCACGAAGAGGATGCCCGCTCCTGCCGAAAGCCTGACGAAAAACAGAGTGATCATCAGTATCCGCGCGGAAAAGATGGCATCGAAAGTAAATCCTTTGAGGACAAACAGAGGCGTAAGAATCCAGTCGAATACCGGTGAGTAGATCGTGAAGAAATCCATAAACGGTCGTTTACCCTGCAGCAGGAGGTATGCGACCTGGGCGTGTGACAGTTCATCGTTATCCAGCATGTAGTGGTAGCCGGACGAGATCACCGAAACCAAGAGCAGTCCCAGAAGGAGTACGGAGAGGACTACGCCAGCGGCGGTAAGAATAGTGGCGAGTTTTCGGCCAAAGACGTGCATACGCATAGTATAGTCAATTTGTTTCCCCGAAAACATCACTCATGAAAGTGATGGGAGCAGGCTTTCCGGCCGATAATAACCAGCTATCCCCGACTGCATTGAACGGGTATAATACGGACAGGGAAATTAATTGACACGCTATGATCCGATACGGCATTGGCCATCACAAGGAAACAAGAATTCAACAGACCGAGTCTTTCCGCAGCGGAGGGTGGGTTTCTGCGGTTGCACCAACCCAAGGGGAACTTGAGGATCTGGCAAAGCGGTTTCATCTGGAACTTGGGCATCTCACCGATGCCCTGGATCCCAATGAAGTGCCGCGGTTTGAGGAGGAGGGCGATTGTGCATACCTGTATACCCGCGTGCCGGTCGTGAACGGGGATACCTACAGTACCGTGCCCGTATTGTTCATTCTCCATCCCAGTGCCGTCATCACGGTGACCCGGACGCCCCTGGGGATATTCGAGAAACTGATGGACGGCTCGCGCAGCGTACACCGAACCGACCGGATTGGATTGTTCATGTCTTTCTTCAATGACATTGTCCTCCAGTACAACAGCGCTATCTCCCGTATCAACAAGTTAACCATCACGACATCGGTGAACATCGATCAGATCCAGAACCGCGACATCGTCGGCCTGGTCGGATATGAGCAGATCCTCAACGAATTCCTCAACGCCATTATCCAGACCAACGCATTTTTGCGGGGATTCAGCACCAATCGGAAGTATTTCGTCCACCGGACTGACCGGGATCTTATCGAGGATTTGTTTCTGGCGACCGGACAGCTCATCGAGCTGTCCAAAAGCAGTCTCCATCAGGCGCGCAATATCCGTGATGCCTACTCCACAATCATGACCAATAACCTGAACCGCGTCATCAAATTCTTCACGGCACTGACGATTGTCTTCACGATCCCTATGATTATCGCCAGTTTCTACGGCATGAACGTACGGTTGCCTTTGGCGGACCACCCGTACGCGTTCCTGTTCGTTGCCGGGCTCACCATCGTGTTGAGCTTCGGACTGCTGTTGTTCCTGTTCCGGCGCAGATGGCTGTAGGTTGATTTTTTCGGGACGTAGTGATATTATAGGCCATTCTATGACACCTATTGAATTCGGTCCTTTTCTCAGAGGATTTTTCACGACGGTCCGCAATATGGACGGTTCGCAACAGATTGCAGAGGTTCTGACGCCGGAAGAAGCGCGGGAGGAGCAGCGCGGCATGCGACCCGATCAGCTGCCGATTGATATAACCCCTCCCGGACCGCAGGTGCCGTCGTCCAAAGGACTCTTTGGCATTCGCATCAACCCCAACAAATCCTACCCCACGGCAGAGTAGCCGACATTAGGTTCCCCGGTTTTTGCCGGCCGCAACCCCATCCAGCAGCCGTTGGATCTTCCGTTCCAGATTCCGGTAAGCGCCCAGGGTTTTCATCCGTGCAATAGTGTCGGGCTTCCGGAACGGAACCGTAATGGTCGTTTCGATCTTGCCCGGTGATGGGGACATTACCAGAATCCGGTCTCCGCAGTAAATGGCTTCTTCGATGTCATGCGTCACGAGGATGGCACTTTTCTTCAGCCGCTGCATGACCGCTCGCAATTCCTGGAGCACCGTGTTTCTGGTGAGGTGGTCCAGGGATGCAAACGGCTCGTCAAACAGCAGGATATCCGGGTCTGCACTCAACGCACGGGCAATCCCGACCCGCTGCTGCATACCTCCCGAGAGCTCTCCCGGATAATGGGAGGCGTAACCGGGGAGACCGACCAGTTTGAGATAGCGCTGTGCTTCCTCATGTATCCGTAAGGCGGGAATGCCCCGGATACGCAGGACAAAGAGAATATTCTCCAGTGCCGTTTTCCACGGAAACAGCGCATGATCCTGGAAGATGACGACCCGTTTACTTGATGGGTGGGTTATGGGAACGCCGTGGGATTCCACAGTGCCTGCGGTTGGACGCAGGAGTCCGGAACACAACAGGAGCAGTGAGGTCTTCCCGCATCCGGAGGGACCGATGACCGAAACCGTTTCTCCCTGCTGCAGGATGAAGGAAACCGAGCGGAGCGCCTCGGTTGTTGACCTGGCGTTCGTATACGAAAGGGATATGTTCAGTACCTGAAGTATTGGTATATCCATATTACATCCAGCGAATGACTGTGTGTTTCAGCATAAGAATGCACTGGTCCATGAAAAAGCCGATCGACCCGATAATGATCATACCCATGATGACCCGGTCCAATCGCAGCATCTGTTGGTTGACGGCAATGAGGTACCCGAGTCCCGAAATGGATGCGATCATTTCCGCGCCGATGATGGCCATCCACGCCATGCCCAGGCCGATTCGGATGCCAGTGAACACCTGCGGCAAGGATGAGGGAAAAATGATGTCCGTGAATATCCGGAGATTGCCGGCCCCGAAACATCTGCCGACGGCAAGATGGTCGGACGATACGCCGTCAACGCCTGAGAGCGTATTGATGAATATGGGGAAAAACGCCGCAACGCCGGTAATGAAATAGGTAAGCGTGTTGGTGACACCGAACCATACGATGGCGAGCGGAATCCACGCAATGGGCGGAATCGGCCGGAGGAACTGGATGAGTGGGGAAAGGATCCGGCGCGCGGGTGGTGACATGCCCAGGAAGTAGCCCAGAGGAAGACCGGTTATGAGCGCCAGTAGGAATCCGACCAGTACCCGCTGGACGCTTGTGAGGACGTCCCTCATGAGATGCTGGGTCAGGACGAGATCAAGGAAACTGCCGAAGACATCTGTGGGCGGGGGAAACAGGATCGGGTTGATGAAAGCATGCGTCGAACAGTATTGCCAGATGCAAAGCGCACCGGCAAGGAATGTGCCCGAGAGAAGAATACGGCCAACCGGTTTCATGTGCGGAGAAGGATTCCTTTCCATACGACCCAATGCCAATCCTCCCAAAGCTCCCCGCGTTCTGTGCGCACGTTATGAATCCTTCGGTATTCCTCCGGCGCTTGGCGGATGAGGCGTTTTACGCCCGTTCGTTTGGCCGGGGATAATTCCGGTGCGTTGTCCATCCAGCAGGTGATGGATTCCCGGACGCGAAGCGATTTGGTTTCCCCGATCCGGAAGCCGTTGCTGGTGAGCAGGCGTTCGAGCATGGGAGCCGTGTAGAAGGATTTGAGTTGTGCCTGTTTGAATTGATGAATGGTTCGCAGATGTCCGGTATCCGCCTCCGAAAACGGGACGGTTTGTCCCAGGATAAAGGTGCCGCGCGGTTTGAGCACTCTGCGGATTTGGGAAAACACCTTCTTCACGTCCAGAAAGAACAGCGCCTGCCGCAGGACGACGAGCGACACGGAATGGTCGGGGAACGGGATGTGTTCCGCACTCGCTTCAAGAACGGGAACCGTTTTCTGTGCAACCGAGAGCATGCCGGGGGAAATATCCAATCCGGTGATATCCCATCCCTTTCGGAAGAGCGTGGTTCCCACGACGCCGGTTCCACAGCACAGTTCCAACGCCCTGCCCGATGGGGTTCCTGCAAGCGTCAGGAATGCTCCCAATAGACCGTGATCCGTAATCCACTTCGCGGACCGGTTGTACGTCGACGCGCGGGTATCGAATTGCCGTTTGACTGCCGATGCGACCATACTCTTGGTATCGGGGCAGGTGTGAGATCAATGCACTGCCCTGCGGGTAAATTTCTTCGGAGTTTTCAGATAGACGTTCATGGGCTTGGTGTAATCATACGGCCGTTCCTCGATGACACCGTTGACCTCCCGATATGCCCGCCGCAAATCTTCCTTGCTGAGCTGCTTTGAGAAAAACAGAAATCCTTTTTTATCGATGTCATCCTCGATCGATTCCTCTTTGGACAGCCAGGTCAGATGCGCGATTTCGTCTTTGATGAGTCCCTGCTTGATTGCCCATTGGTACAGCGGCGTACCGGGAAGTGCCGAAAGATACTTCACCCGGGTGACCTCCTTGAATTCCCGGCAGAAGGAAATGAGCCGGTCTATGGATTCTTTCGTTTCTCCCGGGGCCCCGACGATGAGGAGGCCTCCGCATTTGATGCCCGCTTTTCGTGTGAGTTGGATAGCGTTGACGATGGCGTGTTGGGTCGTGCCTTTGCGGTAGGCGTTCAGGATATCTTGGGAAATGGACTCGAATCCGTAGAGGATCAGGTCACATCCGTGTCTCTGCATGAGTTTAAGGATCGGCAGGTCGATCATGTTTACCCGCGCAAAACAGCACCACCGGAACGTGTGTACCTTGAAGATCGAACGGATGAGACGCCGCACGTAGGATTTGTCGGTGACGAAGGTGAGGTCGTTCCACCATACCATGCGGAATCCATACTGCTTGAGATACTTGATTTCGTCCCGCACACGGCGGACCGATTTGTAGCTGAGTTTAGGCATCGGGCGGTAGCAGAAGGCGCAGTTGCCCACGCATCCCCGGGAATAGCTGAGGTAGATTTCCGGAATAGGTTTGCCTGCAAACCGTTTCCAGACCGAGAAATCCTGGAACGGAACCGCATCCAGATCCTTCATCTGCATCCGGGGTTCGTTGAGTACCACGGATCCGTTTTTCCGTTTCCATGCCAATCCGTCGATTTCCCTGATGGGTTTGGCATAGGTGTTTTTCGTGAGGACATCCAACAGCTCCATGAGAGTCAGTTCGCCCTCACCTACAACCGCATAGTCGGCGAGCGTATTCTCCATGAGAAGTTTTGGAGCCGAGGATACAAGCGGTCCACCCAGCACGATTGTCATGTGCGGATACTTTTTTTTCA
>CAYTIP010000010.1:0-11547 GCA_964437805.1 uncultured Gammaproteobacteria bacterium
GTCCGGTATACTCCGGATTTGCATGTATTCGGGCCGCAAAACGGTTGAAATCCGAGTTATCGTGGGATTCCGTTCGTTTTATCGAATCTTTCCCTTCCCGTTTATTTTCAATCGTGCTACACTAGGGCGCAATTATGAAACTTCTGGTATTTGGAGGCGTCGGATTTATCGGTACCAATGTCTGTCTTGCAGCCCTTTCCCGCGGCCATACGGTTATCGCATTCGACAATCTCTCCCGGACCGGTGTCATCGAAAACCTCCCGGTCCTAACTGCGCACAAGCGGTTTACGTTTCTCCACGGCGACGTGCGTTGTGCGGAGGATTTCGAGCGGATTCCCAAAAACGTGGATGTGATGATCAATCTGGCCGCCAACCCTGCCATTCCCGTGTCGATTGAGGAGCCGTTGTACGATTTCAAATGCAATGTGCTGGGACACATGCATATCCTGGAATACAGCCGACTGCACGGGAAGATTCCCGTCATCCTGGCCTCGTCCAACAAAGCCTATACGGATGAAATGAACGGATTTCCGATTGTCGAGGAGGCGACGCGATACCGGTATAAGAGTAAAGCGCTCAGCCGGGGATTTGACGAAATGACGGACGTATCCGGACACCGTGGGTTTACCAATTCGCCTTACGGTTCCGGCAAACTGGCAGACGAGAAGTACAGCCGGGAATACTGGCGGCATTATGGGGTTCCGATCGTCATCAATCGGATGAGCTGTATTTACGGCAAATACCAGAAAGGGGTCGCGGATCAGGGATGGGTCGACCATTTCCTCCGTACGAAAAAATACGGCGGCACGCTCACACTGTTCGGGACAGGTAAACAGGTGCGGGATGTATTGTTTTCCGACGATGTCGCACAGTTGTACCTCTATGAAGCGGAGCATATCGACAAGGTGAACGGGAAAACATTCAATGTGGGCGGCGGGGCAAAGGAAGGGTATAACACCAGTCTTATCGAACTCATCCGACTCATCGATACGCATTTCCCCGGCAAGAATCTGCAGTTCGTGAAAAAACCCTGGCGGGAAAGCGACCAGCGGGTATATATCACGGATATTTCCCAGGTGAGTAAAGCAACGGGATGGAAACCCCACACACCGCTCCTTTCCGGTCTCAAGGCGATGTGGGATCTCTATGCGTAATCTCCTCACGATTATCATCCCCGTACGCCGGGAAGAAGAAACGATCCGGCGTACCCTGCAGAAACTCAAACGATCCGTTCATGTGCCGCATAGTGTTATCATCGCGGATGATCATATTGATCCGGACGACCATACCTGCAGGATTGTGCGGGAAATGCGCATGAACGGCGTCCATATTTGCCCCAAGCGGTCCGGCGATGCCGACGGATTCGGACCAAGTCTGGTGCGTGCCATCCGAACCGTGACGACTCCCTATACCGTCATTGTCATGGCCGACATGAGCGATGACCCGAAAACCATCGCACACATGCTGGACATGGCTCGGGAGGGGGAATGGGATATTGTGTGCGGCTCCCGGTATCTGCCTCAAGCCGCCAAAATCGGCGGGCCGAAGCTTCAGTCATTCCTTTCCACCGCATTGAATTGGATGCTCCACCATCTTCTGGGAGTCCCAACGTCGGACGCAACCAATGCATTCAAACTCTACCGCACGGCCTTCCTGCAATCCATCCTGCCGCATACTCCGGCAAGCGGCGTCGAGTTCTCCCTGCAACTTCTGTTGCATGCATTGGAAAAACAGCCCAGAATCGCGGATGTTCCCACGGTATGGCGGGGTAGGGAAGCGGGGCAGTCGAAAGTCCGGTTATTCTCCCGAGGACCGAAATATCTTTCGATTGTATTGGAGCATCTGAACAACGTTTGACGATGAACCTATGAGAACGGATCGGCTCTATGCCCATCGATTCACTCCTGACGATCGGGAAGTCAAAAAGGTACTTTGGCAATGTCTGAATGAGGAGTTCCTCTCTGCTTTCATCGGTTCCACGGATACGGTGTGCGATATCGGTGCGGGAACACTGGAGTTTCTGGAAACCGCACGGGCAAAGACGAAGATCGCCGTAGATCCGCAGTATACCGGTCGGAAAAAACACAGCGGCATTGCATGTTATCCGTCTCTTGCTCCCGTTATACGCGCTTACCGCGGCCGCGTGAACGTCGTCATGCTCTCCAACGTGCTGGAGCATTTGCCGGACCATGACGCAATCGAGCGTATGCTCACGGACATCCGTGCGCTCCTCACACCCGGCGGCAGACTGCTCATCATCCAGCCGACCATTGATCTGGTAAAAGAACGGTATTGGGATTTTTTCGACCACCTGACGCCGATCACCCGCACCGGACTCCTTGAAGTGCTCGGGTCAACCGGGTACGATGTCCGGACATTCATTCCCAGGTTCCTCCCGTATACGACCAAATCCCGATTGCCCCTCAGGTCGTCACTTCTCCGTGCGTATTTGCGCATACCGTGGCGTATCCGACCGCTCGCAGGACAGTGTTTCGTGTGCGCCGTTGTTCACCGTTGACAAGTGGGCGGAGGGCATGAATAATGCTCAATCAGTATGGCAAAGAGAATTGATTATACCCTCATCCTGCCCTGCTATAACGAAGCATCCCATTTCAGGGAAAGCGTCTCCGAAATTTTTTCGGTCCTCACATTGTCCCGGTATACGTTTGAAATCCTGTTTATCGATGACGGAAGTTCGGACGGGACGAGATCCCTCATCCGGGCTTTCTGCAGACGCCATCCGGAATGCCGGTTTCTTTTCCACGAAACAAACCAGGGTAGGGGAGCGGCGGTCATGACCGGTATCCGTGCGGCAACGGCAGATATCGTGGGATACATGGACATCGACTGTGAAGTGTCGCCCATCTACGTCCCTTCCTGTATCCGGGTTGTCAAAGAACATGTGGCGGAAGTGGTCGTCGGCAAGCGCATCTATCGCACACGTCCCTCGTCCATCATCCGGGAGATTCTCAGTCAGGGGTACCGGTTTCTTGCGGACCGCATGCTGGATACCGGAGGGGTCGATACGGAAAGCGGGTATAAGTTTTTCGACAAGCGCGCATTTCTTCCTGTCCTGCCTACCATCACGAACAGGGGTTGGTTCTGGGATACACAGAGTATCGTCCAATCCCGACGGATGGGGTTGAAGGTATCCGAAGTTCCGGTTCTTTTTTTGCGAAGACAGGAAAAGCCTTCTTCTGTGCACATCATCCGCGATACACTGGAATATATCGCCGCACTTATTTCGTATCGGACTGAATTGGATGCAAATCGCCCGGTGCGAACGCATTCCGCACGGGTGGGGCGTGTGCGGAAGACCGTATGAATATTCCGTTTACCAAACCATATTGGGGGAATGAGGAGAAGCGCGCACTTTCCCGGTCCCTCAAGCAATCGATCGGGACCGGCGATGGACCGGCTACCCATACGTTTATCAAACAGATGCAGGAGTTATTGGGCGTCCCGTACGTATTGCCGGTGACCTCCTGCACGCATGGTCTGGAGCTTATTCTGTGTTCCCTGGGATTGAAAGCGCAGGACGAAGTAATCGTTCCGTCCTTCACCATGTCCTCAACTGCCAATGCGGTCGTTATGGCAGGAGCCCGGCCGGTATTTGCCGATATCGAGCCGGTCCGGTATACGATTGATCCCGCGGATATCAAGCGGCGTATAACACCGCGCACGAAGGGAATCATTGTCGTCCATTACGCGGGCATGCCCTGCTTCATGGAGGAAATAATGGCAATCGCGCGGAAGCACAAGCTCTTCATCATTGAGGATGCCGCCCATACGATTGGCGCATCCTACAAAGGAAAGCCGTTGGGTACATTCGGGTTGGCATCCTCCTTTTCCTTCCACGGTACGAAGAACGTATGTTGCGGAGAGGGTGGAGCAGTAGTGACGGCGGATGCCAAACTGGCCGACACAATGGAAATCTACCGGGCAAACGGCACCAACCGCAGAGAATCCCTGCGCGGGGCGGTCGACAAATATACCTGGGTCGGGAAGGGGACGAGTTTCTTCCTGTCGGATCTCTTGGCATCCATTCTCGTATCCCAACTCCGGAAACTTCCTGCCATCACCCGCAAACGGGTAGTAATCGCCAAGAGATACCTTGCGGGCCTGAAAGGATATACGGACGTCGTGACGCTTCCGGTTGTTCCCGATGGCGCGGATCCGAACTGGCACATTTTCGCGCTGAGATTCCATACGCCAGATGCGGCGGATTTTTTTCTCCAGGAGATGCGCAATAAAGGAATCGGCGTATCGACGCATTATGTCCCGCTCCATTCTTCACCTATGGGCAGGTCGCTCTCCGGAGCAAAACAGACCAGTCTGCCGGTGACGGAATCGGTATCCCGGACACTGGTCCGTTTACCCATTTATCCGGGATTGTCAGAAAACGCGGTACAATATATCCTGCACCAGACCGTGAGGACGCTTAAACAGATCCGGAAGGATAATTGTCAACCGATTGTAAAGTCGAAATAATTATATTTCGATATAGTAGTATCATAAAATATATGGATATATCGTTCGGAAAAATGATGCGTTTCCTTCTCTACTGGATTATTGGAGGTATCCTGCATATCTCCCTGCCTCCGGTGCGTGCGCTCATCCTGCGCCTCTGCGGTGTGCGGATAGGGAAGGAGACGGTACTCATGAATTTTTCCTTTTTCAATGCGTACCATTACGGCATGGGGACGCTCACCGTGGGGAACCGGTGTTTTGTCGGCGATGGAGTGATGATCGACCTCCGGGGGAAAACCATTCTGGATGATGATGTCACACTGTCCAACCGGGTGAATGTAGTGACGCATATGAATGTTGGCTACGCGGACCATCCGCTGCAGAAGCGCTATCCCACCCGCGAATCCACCGTCCATTTCAAGCGGGGCTCTTATGTGGGGCTGGGTGCGACGATTCTGCCGGGTGTGACGGTCGGTGAGGAGAGTGTCGTCGCAGCGGGTGCCGTCGTCACAAAAGATGTGCCGCCGCGATCGTTGGTCGCCGGAGTGCCTGCCGTCGTCAAGAAATAGTCCCGGACATCAACGGGTGTTTGCCCCGCCCGGAAGAAATCCATTGATATGAAGCCATTTTTTTCCATCGTCATTCCGTACCATAATTCCCAGGAGACGATCGTGTCACTCCTGACCTCCATCCGTGATTCCAAAGGCGCGCCGGAACTTGAAGTGATTGTGGTGGACGACGGATCCAGCGTTTCGTTTGAGGAAAACAGCTTCAAAAGGGGACGCCTTGCGAAGCTGAATGTGCGGATTATCCGATTGGAGAAGAACCGCGGGCCGGCGGTTGCCAGAAACCGGGGGGCAGCAGTTGCAAAAGGCACGTATCTGCTGTTTCTGGACAGCGATGTACAGCTTCTGCCGGACGCCCTGGCAAACCTGTCGGCCATTTACCGGGATGACCCGGACATCACCGCCGTCACGGGCGTGTGGATGAAGCATCAGAAAAGCAAAAAATTCTTCCCGAATTTCAAGGCGCTCCGGGACTGGAGTTACTGGATCAACGAGCGGGACAAGAGCGGGTATTATTATCTTTTTTCTACCCGTATCGCATCCATCAAACGCGAAGTATTTGTCCGTCTCAAGGGGTTTGATGAGACGTACAGTGCACCGCTGGTGGAGGATATTGAGTTTACTTACAGGATTGCCAGGAGATATGCCATCATTTTCGCGCCGAACGTCCGCGTGCGCCATGAGTTTGAAGATTTTTGGCCGATCGCCAAAAAATATTTCTGGCGCAGCTATTACTGGACGAAACTGTACCGGAGCAGGAAAAAGTTCGATCCCGTTGCAACGACACTTCAGGAGGCAATCACCGCAATGTCCGGAGTGGGATTGGCCGGATTAGTTCCGGTTCCCGCCGTACTGTTTCTGGTCGGGAGCATACCGGATGTCATTGGGCAATCGGCTATCGTATTGACGTTTCTCATCCTCTGCATCCATCTGTTCCTCACGCGCCGGTTTCTGGTGTTTGCCATGCAGGAAAAAGGATTCGGATTTGCTGTCCAATCGTTCTTCATGGGTATTATCCTGTACTGCTTCATCGGGGCCGGTGCGTTGTGGGGGAGGGTGCGGTAGGGTTACGGACGATGTCCGCGGGTGACGACCCCCGAGTTTTCCAAATCCGCGATGCGGGCAAATGACAATGGTCTATAGACAACCGCACCCAAACTCCGGTCATCGGTTGTAAATCCGCGTTCGTCCATGAATGCTCCAAACCTGTCATCCCGGATCCGGTGGATAGTGTGTCCCAGATTCGACATGATGTCGCTATCCGTCCAGTTCATGCGTTCAACGGGATTTCTCGTCCGGTGCGTCATGCCATCCGTCAGGGCAAACGCGATGTCCGAGGTAGTAGGGGTTTCCGCCCGGATGTGCTGATAGGTCGTCGCCCGGAGTGCATGGTCATGCCGTTTTATACTGTCCGACGGGTAGGTGGCATACAGGAGCTGCGGTTTCTTGAGGAGTTCCGCCTCGATGACCTCCGGGGACAGTCCCTGTTGCCGGAGGATTTGAATGAGCCAGTCGGTATGGCTGTTGGGATCCCCGAACCATGTGTGTCCTGCCATGAACGTATCGGCAAATCCGTCGTCGAACGTAAATTCCAATGGTCCCGCAAACGCCATCGTATCTGCACGCGACCGGTTTTCGATGAGGATCGTCGCTCCATAGCGGGATAATTCAACTACGTGCTCATCCAGTATCCGTCGGGGCGAGAGTAGCAGCGGTTCGATGATGAGGATTCCCGCAGTGGCAAACGGTCCGTTTACGTACCAGTCAAAGAGCGTATCATCAGACGGCAGGGTAGGTTGGCCATAATGGTGGGACCAGAGTGTCTCGGTCCGATACCGTGCGGTCGACAATACCATGCGGTCCATAGCTGTCCGGGTCGCCAGGATTGTCCTGGCGAATAAGGCGTCCTGCGCTTCCTCGTCCCCGAAGCCGATCTTCATGATGGTATCGGGTTCAATGAGGGACAGATCGACTGCCAGCGCATCGCCTAGAGCCGAGACCGTACGATCCTTCCAATCGGTAAAGAGCTTACTTCCTGGATATCCGCGAAGAAGGGTACTGAATGCCACATCCGGCTGGTCCAGGGCTATGGTCCGGCCCGGTGTAGGATGGACCGCATGGATACCCCAATCTGATAACCGACGTTTCCAGCCGTCTTCCCAGGCAGCCGTCAGGCCATCCTGTGCCGTCGTGAGGGCAAGCGTGAACAGGCCGGGCTTTCTGATAACGGTGAATCCGATATGGTCACCTGAGCCGTTTTTGTACGCTGCAGCTCCCGTTTCTACTTCGGCACCCACCTGTTTGGCCTGCATATGCCCGGTAAGCTCCAGCGTTCCGAAGGGAAGTCGGATATTGGACAGCCAGTCCCACCGGGGTTCATCGCGGGACAATTCAGGAGGCTCGACCGTGATCCACTCCGCGCCCTGGGGGTCCCGTTCGATCCGGACGTCCGGCCTGCTCGATTCACTGTCAGGAATTCTGTAGGGATGATAGAGATCGAGTTCGTATTCCCGCATAGTATGCGTGGCAGGTCGATTGGCACATTATAGGACTATTTCAGGAGAAAAGGAAGACAGATTGTGCCGTTATTGGGGGATTTCCAGTCGGGGAACGATCAGCGTTGTAGGGGTCTGCGGCGGCCCCTTCTCCTTCTTTTTGTTGAGGATAGTGATAATTTCCTGGTCGATGGTTCCTTCGTCCGTCGAGCCTTTGGCCACCAGGAGTTTGGTCTGTTCCAGCGCGATGACTGCCTGATCCCAGTTGCCGCTCTGGGCAAAGGCATTTGCCATATTATAGTAGCCGTCCACGTAATTGGGTTTGAGCGTCACGGCCGCGATGAATTCCCGTGCCGCCTCCTCGTATTTGCCAACACTCATGAATAAGCCGCCCAGGTCCAGACGGAGAACGGGATTGGTGGGATCCAATTGCATCGCTTTCCGGTAGGCGGCGATTGCCCAGGTATCGGCATCCTTGGCGATGCCGATAAGTCCCTGATACACCTGCGCCAGCCCGATCCAGGAATGGACGGAGTTGGGTGCCAGCGTCACTCCCTGTTTAGCTTCCTGGATACCCCGGCCAACCAGGCTGGATATGAGCGTCTGGTCTTCCTGGGGAATCTGGGGTTTACCCTGCTCATCCGTCGGCGCGCCGGCAACCAGGCTCTGCGAGAGAAGAACGGCGGTTTGTCCCAGTGTTCGGCGATATAGGGGATTCATCGGGTTTGCCTTCACCGCCTGTTCCTGGAGCATGAACGCCCCGGAGCCATTATTTTCCTGTGCCGCACGGATGGATTGGGCAATCAGCCGCTCACCGTTGAACCAGCGCACAAGCCCGTATGTACACACTCCCACGATTGCCCAGCAGATAATTGCCGTCGCCCAGCGCCCAAGGGGAGGCAGGTGGATGCGCCGGGATGACGCCGGTTCTGTCGTGAGAATCAGGATGATTGCGGTAATCAGAGTTACGAGGTTGGCAGGTGCAAGGACGATCATAACAATGAGCAGGATTGCCTGGATCCGTGAGATCGGATAGCGCCACCAGTCAAGAACGAGCGCTACCAGGAAGAACAGGAGGGAAGCGATTCCCACTATTCCCATCGCATTTGCCGTATGCAGGAACAGAGAACTGTTTGTTGAAAAACCGGTGTTCCAGATAGGTCCGATATTCAGGCTCTGGGGCCGGTTTTTCGTAAACAGTTCGAAAAATCCGTCCGCACCGGTGCCGACAAGGAGGTGGAGGATCGAGTCCCAGGATGCCTGTACCATCCGGACGCCCAGTGGGAGCGGGAGGAGTTGGGAATCCAGCAGGGGAAGCATTCGGTACAGTACGATGTACAGGCCTCCGAGCGACAATACCAGCATGACGACAGAAACGGCGGCAAGTACTTCATTTTTTTCCCGAATGCTGTTGATGGCGATACCGGCTACGATCGGCAGCGAAAGGAAGAGAAACAGGGTGAGGCTCATGAGGGATCCGAGCGGCGTGAATGCGCTGTCGGCAAACACCGATTCCGGGGCAAAGAAGACGGATGCAATGCCCAGCTGCTGGTAGATGATGAGGAGTCCCGCAATGCCGCCCAGCAAGCCCAGTCCCAGCCGGAGGAGGGTGCGGATTCGGGGAGTCACAATCCCCGGTCCGATAAGGAGGATGACAGTTGCCGCGGTCCAGGTGATAGGTCCGAACAGGGAAACCGCCGACTGCAGTTTGTTTGCGGGGATGAGCGCAAGCGTGATCCAGGATGACGCCGCCAGTGCGCTCATGCCCAGCGTCACCGGAGAAACCGATATGGACGCCCGGTCCCTGAGGAGGTAGATGGTCCACAGGAGGAGTGCCATGAGAGTGGTGAACACAAAAACCATCCATTTGTTGGGGTCGAAAAAATCCCGCGTCATGGGAAGGAACACGACGGGAGATAGGAGAAGAAGGGTGGGGAACAGGAGTTTCGTGAAGGATCCGGCGGATACCTTGGGTATCATAGTTATTAGAGAATACTACAATTCCATCCGCCTTCCTAGGTATCGGACAAATCGGGTATTCCAAGATTGGGGACTGATTATTTTACCTTCCGGACGGGATGTTTTGGGGTAATTTCCAATAGGCCGACATAATCC
Organism: uncultured Gammaproteobacteria bacterium; assembly: GCA_964437805.1. Taxonomy (GTDB): domain Bacteria; phylum Patescibacteriota; class Microgenomatia; order UBA10105; family UBA927; genus UBA10108. Next base: position 9,647 of record CAYTIP010000010.1, read on the forward strand.
GGAAACTGTTGACATGAAGTACATTCCCGTGGTTAACTCAATATATATATGGGAAATGCCGCATCTTCCCAAGCCGGGCAGAAGAAAACCGCTATTATTGCCATTGGTTCTGCCGTCGTCATTCTCTATGTGGCGCTGAATATCGGCATCTGGCTGTATGCCAGAAACAAATCGGCCGCACCCCAGTCGTCCCAACCGCAAATAACGGAAAACCAGTCTCCGACGGCAAGTCCAACCCCGACTATCGTACCGCTTTCCTCCAAAGGGAAATATAAGTTTTCGGTTTCAGCAGGAGGAAAGCCGGGTCTCATCACTTCAGGCATCCTGAATCCGGTTGATCCTCCCATGGGCGGAACGCAGGAGTTTGAAGTAACGGCTGTGCCAGGAGCAACAGCGCTTTCCGTCGTTTTGAAAACTGACACAAAGGAGTCTCCGCAAACACTTACCCCGGATCCGCAGAATCCAAACATATGGCGGGGATCCTGGACCCTCAATGATACGTATTCCTATGTGTATACACTGAACGTGAAGGGGACTGTGAATGGGAATTCACTGGAAATCCCCATCATGTTCCGTTGAGGGATGGTATGAAGCGAGTATTTGCATTCATTGTCGGTTATTTCCTTTTCCTATTCTTTCCTACATCCGTATATGCCGTGGACTGTTCTGTGAACGGCGGTCCGGTGTTTACCTTGGCAGGGAGTTGCACGTTTCCGGGAACGGTAAATGGGGTTGATGCAGGAACCGGAACTACCAATACAGCCTCTCTTGTTGTTCCGAATGCCGTTACGCTTACTATCGGAAACACGCAGACGATTTCGGTGGGAAGTATGACGGTGAATCCGGGTGGGTCGGTGATTATCCCTGATGGTGGTGTGATCATCATCAATAAACCGCTTTGGGTGAGCAGTGCAACCGACGCGGACGGTGACGGGGTACCCGGCGCTGTCGGAGGAGGAAATACAGAAATCAGTGCAACGCAGCCGCCGGGAAAAGAGCGGAAAGGGAATTACAGCGATCCGGCTTCCCTGGACTGCAATGATATTGCCGGTGTCGGTCAGACGGTTTGGGTATCGGGTTCGGGATATACGGATGCAGATGGCGACGGCGTCACCAAGGCAGCATCTTCATACAACTGCTTCAATAACGCAAACGTGGCCCTCGCCACAAAAGCGAGTATTGGTACGGGCACTCCAGTAACGATTGCGCAGGGCTCAGTCAAGGCACAGAGTGGCAGTGACTGCAACGATACGGGTACAAATGCGGCACTGGTTGCCACATCCGCGACCTGTTACGTGGACAGCGATAATGACGACGTCGGCGGCGCGACGCAGAAAACATGCATCACCAAGGATGCAACCTGTGCCACGGCGACAGCGGCAAGTGGCGCGGAAGGAACCGCGGCACAAGGGGGATTTTTTGCTTCCAGTAACACCGACTGTAATGATACTGGAGCAAATTCAAATCTGGTATCTACATCCGCAACGTGTTATTTGGATACGGATGGTGATGGTTACGGCAGTACAGTGTTACGGACGTGCATCACGAAAAATGCTACTTGCGCCACGGCAATAGCAGCAAGCCTTTCTGATCCGACCGCTGCATCATACGGCACGTATTCTGCTAATAACACTGACTGTAACGATTCCTATGATACATACAACGTGACGATTACCGGTAATAATCCCGTTGCCCACATAAAGTTTGAGGATGGTGGACTCTATTATATGAAAGATTCGGTTGGTGCACATCCATTCTTCCAATATGCTGGAGAGCCTGGTTCAACCACAGGACGAATCGGGACTTATGCGCGGGTTGTAACAGGAGATGACATACTATTGACTGCCAATCCGTTAACTTTGAATGGTACGTACACCATCGAGGCATGGTTCGTCTATCCG
>CAYTIP010000011.1:0-10646 GCA_964437805.1 uncultured Gammaproteobacteria bacterium
AGGCGGATCCGGTTCTCCCCTTCTTTCGTCACGCGTTCCTTCATTGCCTTGGCGATCCCCTTTTCGATACTGCCTACATCCAGGGGATCCACGTAAATCCCGGCTTTGCCTGCGATTTCCGGCAGGCTGGAGGTGTTGCTCACGACGACCGGACAGGAGGATGCCATTGCCTCCAGGACCGGCAATCCAAATCCTTCATACAGACTCGGCAGGCAGAAACAGGCCGCCTCCCCGTACAATCCGGGTAGATCGGCGTCCGGCACGAACGAAAGGAACTTCACCCGGTCCTCGACCTTGTGGGTCTTGGGCGCCTCCAGAATGCTGTCGTAGAGCCATCCCCGCTTGCCGACGATCACCAGGTCCGTATCGGTGTCCGCGGTGTGCCTACAATAGGCGGCAAATGCCTCGATGAGCCGTACGTAATTCTTCCGGGGCTGAATCGTGCCTACGGAAAGGATGTAGGAGGAACGGAGCTTGTACTTTTTGCGGATGTCCGATTGAAGACTTTTTGTATCCATAGAAAAGCCCGGATAGGTTACGACGACCCGGTCCTCGGGCGTATGGTATGCCTCAATTATAGCACGCCTGCTGAACGCGCTGATCGTGAGGATCCGACGCGCATGGAGCGCCGAAAACGCGGTCCAATGCGTCAGCTGGTGGAGATCCTTCTTACGGAACAGTTCGGGGTAGGACAGGTAGGATAAATCCATGATGGAAATCACCTTGGGGATAGCCACAAACCGGGGTGCGTAGTGCGTCGGCGAAAAGACGACGTCCGGCCGGGGGAATTGGGTGATGAGGCCAAGCGGCAGGCCGATGAACGTCCAGAGCCTGCGCATGGGGATAACCCGGTACTGCCACCAGAAGGTTTCCCTGGGCATGTCGGGGCGGGGTTTCTGCGGGAGATAAATGAGGAACTGGATCTTCTCCCTGGCACCCACGCGTTCCTTCCCCAGCCGGTAGAGCTCGTGAAGGAGCGCAAAGGCGTATCTCCCGATGCCCACCCGTCTCTCTACATTGGCTTCGTAGCCGTCTATGGCAATGATCATAGGTCCGTATAAACCAGTATACCTCACCCTACCCTACCAAAACAGGTTTCCTAGTATACCCGTCCTGCGCCGCTTTGCAACCCGCTAGGGAAGAACGGTATACTAGAGGCATGACCATCGGCATCGACATCAGCCAGATCGTCCACGAAGGAACCGGGGTAGCCAAATACGTCCGGGAACTCACAAGCGCCATGCTGTCCCGGGATCAGACACATACCTACGTCCTGTTCGGAGCGTCTTTACGCAAACGGCATATCCTTACGGCATTTGCGGGTGAGATGAAAACCCTGCATCCCTCCGTACGCGCCGTTATCCTCCCTATACCCCCTTCCCTTCTGGACCTGTTGTGGAACCGACTCCACGTCCTCCCCGTTCGCCTGTTCATCGGACCGGTGGATGTGTTCTGGAGCAGCGACTGGACCCAGCCGCCGCTGGGATCCATCCGGGGCGTGACGACGATCCATGATGTCAGTTTCCTGCGGTTCCCCGAAAGCTTTGAGCAGACGATCCCGGAGGTTCAGAAACGGAGACTCCGGTGGGCCAAAGAGGAATGCGGCACGTTCCTGTGCGACTCCCTTGCCACCAAACAGGATGTAGAAACGCTCCTGGGCATCGACGGGACACACATCCGGGTCGTCTATCCGGGCTACGTCCGCGCGTAACCGTCGGGATGGCTGACGTGGAACTTCCAGGCGGTCTCGATAATCCCACGGATATCGGTATACTGCGGCGTCCAGCCCAACACTGACTTTGCTTTCGAATTATCCGCGTAGATGGCGTCGGGGTCCCCCCAACGGCGTTTCTTCTCCACGATGGCAACGGGCTTGCCGCTGACGGATTCCACTGCCTTGAGGATTTCGCGGTTTGAATATCCCTTCCCCACACCCAGATTTATGGAAGCGGAGGTGTCCGTCCGCTTGAGGTACTCGACTGCCTTGAGGTGCGCGTCTGCCAAATCCAGGACATGGATATAGTCCCGGATGCAGGTGCCGTCCGGAGTCTGGTAGTCGGTACCAAACAGCGTGAATGGCGTTTCCTTCAGCGCATGGCTGATCGCCACCGGAATGATGTGGGATTCGACCGGATGGGCTTCTCCCAGCGTTCCGTCCGGGAGTGCGCCGCAGGCATTGAAATACCGGAGATTCGTGTGTTTGATGCCATAGACCGTGTCGTACCAGGCGAGGATTTCCTCGAAGTTCCGCTTGGATGCGCCATACACGGACACCGGCGCGATCGGTGCATCCTCCGTCACGGGCAGCACCTTGGGGAACCCGTACACGGCACAGGTTGAGGAAAAAATGATGGTCTTGCATTCATGGGTACGCATCGCTTCCAGGAGATTCAACCCACCCATAATATTGTTCCGGTAATACTCGTACGGTTTTTCCATGGATTCGCCTGCCAGTGCAAGTGCCGCGAAATGGATGACGGCGTCGATGGGATGTTTTTCAAACACGGCATCAATGTCCTCTTTCTTCCGAAGATCGCCGTGGATGAGGGTGCTGTCTCCAACCGCTTCCCGGTGCCCGTTCTGGAGATTGTCAAAGACAATCGTCGTATGCCCTTTGGATTTGAGGAACCAATTGGTAACGGAACCGATATATCCGGCGCCGCCGGTGACCAGGATATTCATATACGTGACTCCTTTCTCATTGCCATTATTTTTCCAAACATACCCAATCCGATGAAGCATGCGCCGTACCAGGTCAGCCGTTCGGCCGTGAAAAACACCCACATGCCAAACAGCGGGATTGCCAGAAGAAAACAGATCAGGCCGGCGCCAACCAGCACGTCCGGTTTACGGATGAAGAGAAGTACGGACAGGACGGCGACGAATGCGATATCCTGAAGCTTCATAGACAAGGGCTTACCGGTAGAACGTCCGGTAGTACTCCACTGTTTTCTGCAATCCTTCCGAAAGGGGTACGGTCGGCTTCCACCCAAGCATGGTTGTCGCTTTCGTGATATCCGGCTTCCTTCTGGGCGGATCGTCTTCCGGAAGTTTCCCGAATGAGATCTGAGATGCCGTCCCGGTCAATTCCTTCACTTTCTTTGCCATCTCCAGCATGGTGTATTCCTCGGGATTGCCCAGATTGAAGACTTCACCGGTTGTTTTCTCCGTAAACATTGCCTTCATGAGCCCCTGCACCAGATCGGACACATAGCAGAACGAGCGGGTGTATGACCCGTCTCCGTACACTGTGATCGGCGACCCCGCCAATGCCTGGTTGATGAAGTTGGAGACGACCCTGCCGTCATCACGGCGCATGTTGGGACCGTACGTGTTGAAAATCCGCACGATCCGCCCGTCGACGCCGTAGTTCCTGGTGTAAAGCATGGTGATCATCTCGCCAAACCGTTTCGATTCGTCGTAACAGGAACGAACGCCGTTGGGATTCACATTTCCCCAGTACGTTTCCTTCTGCGGGTGTTCCAGGGGGCTCCCGTATACCTCGGAAGTCGAGGTGAACAGGAAGGAAGCTCTGTAGGCCTTGGCAAATCTGAGGAGGTTCCTGGTTCCCATGGAATTCACCAGCGCCGTTTCCTCGGCGTATTTCTGGTAATCCGGTACCGAAGCCGGGGACGCCAGATGGAAGACATACCGGACATCGGGGATGAGGGGCATCTCGCGCGTAACGTCATGACGGATGAACGTGAACTTCGGATTTCCGGTGAGATGGGCAATATTTTCCTCCCTGCCGGTCAGGAGATTATCGAGGGCAAATACGGTGTGTCCCTGTTCAATGAGTGCAGTACACAGATGGGAACCGATAAAACCCGCTCCACCGGTAACAACGCTTATTGGCGACTCTTTCATATAGTCTATTGTATCATGGGTCAGGCCGGAGTATTACCCAGGACGATCTGTCCGTGAACCGTTTGTCCACTACTGTTGGACAGGCGGAGATTCCAAAACGGATTCCGTCGGAATTGGATGATATGTAAGCTGTTTTTCGTCATAGACGAATGCCCTGATCTCATCTTTGGAAAACAATCCTTTGCCTAAATCCTTGGCCAGTTCTTCGCGGTCGAAATAATACCCGAATCCCTTATTCCCCAGTTTTTCGAATCCCTGCTCGAACATGCCGTAGAGAAAATAGGATTTATATGGGTATTCCGAGCGGAAATACGGGACGAACGACGGATCGTTCTTAGCCTGTAACACAAGAAGCATCTGTCCGATCCCGGATTGAAATGGCGTACTTGCTCCTTTTTCGAAAAAATACACAACCGTTCCTTCAACGGGATTCACGACTTTTTCCATTTCCATCACCAATTTCTGTCGTTTGGCGTGAAACGGCAATACATCATAATAAGGTTGGTTTGCAAACCCATAGAACACGAACAGACATATGCATATAAATACGTAGGTTGACCGGATCGAAAAAAAACGTTTCGTTTGAAGCCAATCCAATAGAAATGCTATCCACGTGCCGCTCAACAACACGGGAATGTAGTAATGCCGGGATTCCAATCCTCTGGTGATGGAAAAAAAATACGGGACCATCGACAGAACAATAAAACACGGAAATATCAGGAACTTTTTCAATGGAGCCTTTCCAAGGTAAGCGACTATACCAATAGACAGATACCAGAGACCGGCGATTAAAGAACTGATAAAACGCAATGCGGGCTCATTATCGACCAGACCAATATACGACGCATACGGACCAAGTATGTTTTTGAGAACCACTTCAAATGCGTTGTAGGTTATGACGATATTCGCCGACCAACCGATTGTTGACGAGAGATATCCGGCGATATCCATGAGTGAATTTGTGGCTCGCACATTGTTATCTTTCGGTGCGAATAACCATACGGCTGCAAAGACAGCTATCCAAATAACAAACGGAATAAGGACGGATCTGTACGGTATGCGATTCTTCGTTCCCACGAGCCACGGGACGGTGAGGATAAAAACAAATCCAACGACTATATCCGATTTGGACAATAACGATGCAATAAACAGAACCCCCATCAGCGCGGTTATATACCAGGGCAATGCTTTTCGAACTGAACGAACCCATAACATGCACGCCGCAAGAAAAAGAAGTACGGAAACTCCCCCACTTGCTGATGCCGGAGACCAGCTCACCACTTGGGACGATATTGGATTCAGCGAAAAAAACAGGGTTCCGATGCAGGCGGGTATCGCCCGTATCCGCAACATCCGAAGGATAGTGTAAAAAAGTACAGTGACTCCTACATGGGTAAGCAATGACACGACGGCGTATCCCACCGGATGAAGCCAAAACAGCCGGTATTGGGTAAACAGGACAATATGCTCAACCGGCAGGAAATGCATACCCGAAAACACACGAAATATGATCGCGGGGTCGGTTTGTGCAAGCAAATACTGTCCGAGGAAATACCACTCGTCCTGCTGGAGAAAGGTTCGGGGAACCCACCAAAACACAGCCAACGGACAGATAATCAGTATAAGAATCATCCAGATGTCCGTTTGGATCAAGCGTTTTGGCAGCACGGATATCTTCTTTTTCATGCACTGCTAATATTTAGGGTTTCACAAAATACATACAACCGGGGTCAACATACTTCCTGCGAATCCGAATCCTTTTTTTCTTCAGATATTCGTCAACCGCTTTCGTACAACCTTCATAATGGCCGTAATCATCGACGATGACGAATCCTCCGGAGACAACCTTGGGATAAAAATAGTCCAGGGCGATTTTCACAGAGCGATACCAATCCGCGTCGATGCGCAGGATCGCAAGCTTCTCGATTTTCCTGGCTGCTTTGGGCATCGTATCCTTGAACCAGCCTTTATGGAAATGGACAAACCGGGGGTTGTATCCGATCTTGGATACGATCAGCTCTCTGCACGCTCCAATTGTCCCATTGCCTCCGAATGATTTATAGAAGCCGCTGAGCGGCGTATCTTTCGGAACGCGGCACAACGATTCCACGGATGATATCTGCGTATACTTAAAGACTGTCGATACCGCACGTTCTCCGTCAATGATGCTGTCCGGTGCGCAAATATCGTCGAATACGTCAAATAAGTGAAGATGCCGGCGTCTGGAACCGTATTTTTTGTTGCCCAGCGCCATAAGCCCAACGGCACCACCTTTCCAAACTCCGCATTCCATGTAGTCGCCTGGAATGTTCCGTTCTTCGCAATACTTGACCTGACTGACCAGGGTGAGGAGACGGGTAAACGGAAGCATCGTATAGGGACGAACCAAACGTATCTGATCGATAGCCTGGAGCTTGCTCCACAAATCCGCCAATAGGTGATTTACTGTACCCGTAATTTTTTCCATTATCGTTTTGCTTTGGATTTCCCCGTCGGAATTTCAATGTGCTTATGTACAAAATATGCGACTCCGATTGCAACGACGACGATCATGGAAATGCGAAGAGCGTACAAATGGGCAGAAACCAGGTATCCCGCAAGGGTGATTGCCAGATTATGATCCAAATACAACGCATAACTGATCGTTCCGATAAACAGCATCAACCGGTTTTCGAAAAGGAAACGGATGAGGAATGGCCTGTGTTTGCTGGCTGCCAGAAGACACGTAAACCACAGCATCATAATGATGTGCGGCGTTTTTATGTAATAGATATTCATCATGTACTTGGCAACGACCCCCATAAGGATGATGACGTCCGCATTATCCGCGCCACGCTGGATCATTTGGGGCAATCGGGATAGTTTCCCCATGAAGATCGGCTTCAGGAATACGACATACACCGTGAGCAACACGAGTCCGATCCCGTACATCCGTTCACTCCTGGTTACCGTCTGGGCCAGAAGATAGCACACCGGAAGGGTGACACCCAGAATCCGCAGGCAGGTATGCAGAAGATTGTTTGTTTTGAAAAAGCCGGTATTCCGCTTCTCCAATTCATACACCAGAATCGTATAGGTATACATGACGATCCATACCTGCATCGACCGGAATCCAGCCATAATTCCCCGATACTGAATCAATGCGGACAGATGCGTGTGGAGAAATATCGAAAATGCAAACAGACCGACGAACAGTACAAACCGTTTCCGGATGAGATACATAAGGAGCGGGATCAGCAGATAGAACCAGAACAGCATCGGTACCATCCACTCGAATCCCAGAAACGACGACTGGGATGGTTCGTAAATCAAATTCAGATTCAGGAATGTCAGGTGGAGTATCAGATCCTTGAACAGATCGGATGGAATCTGCCAGTTGTTTGCCATGACGCGAAACAGTATACCTATGGGAATCAGTGCGAAGTATGCGGGAGCTAACCGGAGAAACCGGCGCTTCATGAAGGGTATGAGACGGAATTCCGGATTCTTGTCGATGGACAGGGCAATCGTGTACGCGGAAAGGATGAAGAACAACACGACGAAATACCCGGCAAATGCGAAAAACTTGTATAGCAAATCCGGGAGCGGGGGAACTTCGTAATGCAAATGCGCAAGCACGATCATTATGACGCCCAATGCCTTGAAACCCGTGATATAGTTCGTCCTGCTGAATACGTTCTTCATGTTCCTCCTAATTCCCCACCCTGCTGACAATCAGAAAGCGTTCATTCTCAAATGATACCGTACCCCAATCCTTGAGTGCAGGTATGCTGACTTCGTATGGGAAATCGGATTTCCCTGCTTTGGGAACCAGGATATGGGAAATACCCGCATCGGGAACCGGGTGCAGTTGCCCTCCGTAGATCTTCCGGACACGATCCGTGCGGTCTTCCCATCCGATATTCCCGTAGAATCCGAAATAATTCTTCCTGCCTGCCAAAACCACCGGGTCGATCATATCCGCATACGAAACGAATACCGATCCGGGTGGAGTGTTCTGCCGGATCCACGCAATCACCTGGGCCGTGTTCCTGTCGACGAACGGATAGGCGAATTCGTTTTTGATCGGCATAAGGTCCAGAAATCCGGAGAGCGTCAATGCGATCACACTCAAACAAACCACTGCAAGCTTTGGGAGTGACTTCCCGGCAAACCGCACTAGTCCATACGCGGCAAGGATGTTCATGGGTACGATAAGAAATGAATAGAACTTCTGATCAAATCCCCGCTTGCCAACCAGTGCCACCATACATTCTCCGACAAACAGGAAGAGTACGGGGAGAAATATACGGCGCTCCTTCCCGGCTGTCAGATAACCCACCAGAATCCAGACCGGCAGGATTCCAAGATTGCCCAAAAGGAACTCCACCGCGGTCCAATCCGGCGGCTGTACACTCGGCGGATTTCCGAATCCTCCTCTTCCCATGCGAAGCGCGACCTCCAGTATCTGTCGCGTAGTCGGAAGCAAAGGAAGACATATCGCAGTACCTGCCAGACCTGCCGCCGCTGTGTAGAGAACAGCGTCCTTGAATTTCCGGTTCACGATAAGAACGGCGATTCCCAATACACCGGTCAACGCGCCGATCGGAAGGTTCCACATGGGAAGCATACCCGACAGGATACCCAGGAACACCAGGGGTCGGGTACTCCGGCCCGGTGACCGGACATAGCGCCAGAGCAATACATAGATCACCAATGCCAATCCAACACCATAGGCAAGATGGCGTTGGTTTACATACGTATTCAGGGTGACGAAAAGCGAAATGGCCGATCCGTCAAACGGACCGGCAAACGGGTATATCTGCATCTGCCAGACGCCCCGCAATGCCGCAACAGACACTCCATGGGTAACAAGATAGTTTAGCCAGGCGGTGCTTGCATTGGTGACGGTCAGAAGCACCCCGATCACACCTGCCAATCGCACCTTCGGGAATACCATCCGGCTTACGCCGTACACAACGATGAGAAGTGAAGCGAATCCAACTGCGCTCACCGCATTGACCGCGTGAACCAGCGGCACACCGCAATACTCCCACATTCCGGCGAGGAACTGGAACATGACATGGTAGAAAAACCCGGCTCCGGCAAAATACGGAGACCCGATCGGGATATTCTCCCCCCACGATACGGAGCGGACGACTCCTAATAGCAAACCGAAATCGAAAATGGTATTGCTCCCCACGAATATCTGCCCCGCATCTCCCGACCGGAGGGTTTTGTACATGATCCAAACCGAAAAAGCGATACTGCCGCCTATCACGAATAACCCCAACCACGCGCTTGCGGCGCCCAAATACCTGCGCACAACGGCTGCCGCACGTTTTCCCGTTGTCATTGTCTTTCCCAAACGAAATCGGCCGAACCGGATGCACGCGTATGTCTGTACAAGAATAACTATACACAAACCCAATGGGATCGCCGGAATGCCCAACGCAGAACCTAAACAGGCTACTAGATAGATCAGGGGAATCCACAACCCGTACCCCGTCAATACCCCCGCCCCAAGAACAAATATTCCCGGCAAACCCGGGAATAAACGGTTGAGAAGCACCATCCCGGACAAAACCGTCAATACCGTTGAACAGACCAGAAGAAATGGAAGTAAAACGCTCATCGATTCCTCCGTTTCCCGGTCCACAGCAGTGCCAGCGCCACCAAGAGAGTCAGTGCGCTAACGAGCGTTCCCCAACGGGCAAGCTGTTCCTGGATTCCGATCACGGCTGGTTTCTCCGACTGGAAATCAAATGATGCATTACGGAAGACCGCAAGCTCATCAAATCCGTCCACCTTCTCCAAACCTGACTCCTCAATCGATCGAATCAGGTCCTGCCGCATGCCGGAATCAAACCGGTAATCGGTAAGGAAGAGGGATCGTTCGGCATCCCTGGGGACAACCACATATCCGACTCCCGCTCGTCCTATCGCCTCGGCATACGCAGGGGTTCCCATACCCCGGATCAATCCGGACACCGACGCATGTGCAAAGAGTGAAGCGCCGGTGAGAAGCGGATGCGTCTCGGACCGGTATGCAAAGTCATCATTGGACGGAAGCCACAATGTTCTGGAGGCAACAGGGTCCTGCTCCAGGAGATCCTTCAGTCGGGTATACTCCGTGGTCAAACGGATGGGAGTGAAATTTCCCCGAAGCTGTCCCAGCGGCAATTCCCGTATCATGAAAAACCAAACAACCACGAATACCACCGGGACCCCTGCCTGTATAAGAGTACGCGTCCGATTCTTTCCGAAATGCAATCCGGACATGGATTGCAGTGAGAACGGAATGAGAATGGCGTATGCAAGCGCCGTGAAAAGGTAAAACTTCGTCGGGTCCCGAAACATCACGAATCCCGGAAAATGGAGGAAAAGCCAGGCATAGCCCTCCCCAAACGGCGGATTTACCCCCTTGGAAAGAAATGCTCCCGTCAACCCGAGCAGCGCAAAGAATACAATGAAGCGCCCAGGAAGCTGTGTCTTGCTTTTGGATACGTGTGTCTTCCCAATGGCCAACAAGCCTGAAAACGCAATCACCGGAAGCATCAGAAATACCGGCTGGAGGAAGGACACCTTTCCGAACAGGTTGCTTGGCCAATTCGGATGAAGAAGTGACAGCGCATGGGGAAAATCCGCGAAGCTCAGAAATCTGAGCATTCCCTCTCCGGTATACTCAGTGCCCGTTGCAACCCCTTTCCCGAACGTTCCCAATACCGGGAAGAGCCAATACGCGTGCAATAATCCCGTAACGACAGATATCCCCAGTGCAACGCGTCCCAGACGCCGTA